>CAYQNV010000099.1:0-2249 GCA_964418975.1 uncultured bacterium
CCAAGATCGAGAAGCCCGAAGCGGTCGACCGGCTGGGGCCGATCGTGCGCGCGTTCGACGGACTCATGGTGGCACGCGGCGACCTGGGGGTGGAGACACCACTGGAGACCGTGCCGCTCCTACAGAAGCGCGCGGTGCGGCTGGCGCGCGAGCACGGCAAACCGGTGATCGTGGCCACGCAGATGCTCGATTCGATGATCCACCACTCGCACCCGACGCGCGCCGAGGCCAGCGACGTGGCGAATGCCGTGCTGGACGGCGCCGACGCGCTGATGCTCTCGGGCGAGACCAGCGTGGGCGATTTCCCCGTGGCCGCCGTCGAGACCATGGCGCGCATCATCGAGGCCGCCGAATCGCAGGGCTTCGGCAACCTGCCGCACCTGCGCCGCCGCCCCGAGACGCGCCCCGAGGCCATCGCGCTGAACGCCGTGCGCATCGCCGAGGACCTGCACGCCGTGGCGCTGGTGGCGTTCACCGAAACCGGCGCCACCGCGCGGTACGTGGCGGCGCACCGCGACAGCATTCCGCTGCTGGCGTTCACGTCACGGCCCGAGGTGAGGAGCCGGCTGGCGCTCTTGTGGGGCTGCGAGACGTTCGTGGTGCCCATGGCCAACCACACCGACGAGATGGTCGCGCAGGCTGATCGCGCATTGTTGGAGTTGGGCCGCGGCAAGCCGGGCGACTACGTGGTGATCGTGGCCGGCACGCCGCCCGGCACCGCCGGGAGCACGAACACGCTACGCGTACACGAGCTGGGCGGGCAGTAGCGGCGCGGGGGGCTGCTTCCGACGGCTGAGAGATGGTCGCGTGATCAGATGGGCGGGCTTGAGCCAGCCCCCTCATCAGCTGGGAGCTTGCCTCACCTCGTGATGATCGCCCGTCGAGTCTCCGTGCCCCGCTCGTGCTGATACCGCACGAAGTACACGCCCGGCGGAACCCTACCTCCTGCCTGAGTCGAGCCGTTCCACTCGATTGTCGCCTGACGGCCTTCCCACGCTCCAAGCTCAAACTTGCGAAGGATCCGCCCGCTCAAGTCCAAAACCTCGAGCGTGGGCCGCGAGCCGACGGCCACGTCGAGCGTCAGTGAAAGCTTGTTTGCAGCCGGCACCGGGCCAAGCGCGCGGAATCGAGAGAGCGTCACCGGCGCCTGCCCCGGCGGGGCATCGGTGACCGGAGCACCGGATCCGAGGAAGGGACAGTAGTCCACGAAGTCTGAGACGCCGACCCCTGTACCCCCGGGATTCGAGCACGGATCCACGCCCGAAGGATCGAACGGTCCCGTCGCGTGCCCCCACCAGGAGTTCCGCGCGATGACCGTGATAGTTGGCGTGTTGTTGCGAACGCCATGGAAAGGCGAAGTGCCGAAGAAGCTGCATGAGTCCAACAACGCATTTGAGTCTAGCGTGAGAACCCCGGTTACCGCAGCGCCGAGCCGGAAATGGCAGTTCTTCACTACGACGTTTGGGGAGACCTGAGCGCCAGTCCCATTCAGGTAGAGTTGTCCAAGCGCGCCTGAACCGCCGTATTGGAAGATCACGCCACTGACGACACTGGCATTGTTCCCGCCCCTGATCTCGATACGCTGCCAGTCCCCTGTGGTGGCCGACGACGCTCCATCGCCGTTGGTGTCGCCCCATGTGGAGTCATCCCTGTAAGAGGTGAAGATGATCTCGTCGTAGGGGGGTTGGTCGACCTTTCCAGCGGTCGCAAGGGTGCCATTTACGAGCAGCCTCGAGCCCGCCGCCATCTTGATGACGGTGCCCTGTGCGATGTTGAGTGACAGACTGGCTGGGACCGTGACAGAGCCGCTCACGAAATACGCGAACTCCTTGTCGGGCCTTGGCAGATTCACGGACCCGATGAGCGTTCCGCTTTGCACGTGGTACCCGTCATACTTGCGATTGAGCTCGCCGGAGAAATCGACGGTGTTGGTGGGCACGAGAAGTGCCATGGGACCGATTGGTGCGGAGATCTCCCAAGTCGTGTTCCGACGTAGCGTGTTGTTGGTGACCGCCCCACCCGTGGACGTGCCGTCTACCAAGAGCCCGACGCCTCGGTTCCGGTCGATCAGGCAGCACGTCAGCGTCGGCTCTGCGTCGCGCACCAGCACCCCAATGTCATCCGTGTCCCCGCCGAAGCGCACGATGCAGCTGTCCACCACCGTCTGCGCCGCCAGCGTCCCGTTCTCGAACCACAGGCTGCGCCACTGCCCCGGTGCGCCCACGCTCGCACCGTTCCCGTTCGTGTCC
>CAYQNV010000100.1:0-15776 GCA_964418975.1 uncultured bacterium
CACCGCGTCGAGGCCGTGGGTGGGGTAGCGGCCCAGGAAGTCGCGGAACCGGCGGAGGACGCGCACTGTCTCGCCGGGAGCGAGGCCCAACAGGTCGCCGCTGGCACCCTCCTCCGCCGATGCGACTTTGGCGTTGCGCGACAGGACGCGGTGCGCTTCGAGGTGGCTGTGCACCGCATGCAGCCCGCTCGCCGACCGATTCACGAACGTCCAGATCTCGGCCGTGCCCCGGCGCGGCGTGGCGAGCATGGCGTTCGGGTCGAATGGCTTGCCGTTGATGCTCCAGCCGCCGTCCGTGCGGTCGAACTCGAACGTGCGCGAGGCCACGGCCAGCGCGGGATCCGCCGGCGGCTCGTCGAAGAACCGGTCGGGTACGCGGCTCGGGTCGTCGTTCGCCGCGAGCGCGCCGTCCAACCGGAACTGCAGTAGCCGGGTGGCCGCCGCCGACGGCCCCGGCCGCGCGGCCGCCCCGCGACCGACCGGCCCAGCGGGCCGGTCCATAAGATAAAACTCCGCGCCGTAGGCGACGCGGGAGAGGTCGAGGATCACGTCCGCGCGCTGGCCCACCGCGAGGCGGAGCCGCTTCACCGCGCGCGGCGTGGGCAAGAACTGGCCATCGTGTGTGACCTGCACCATGGACAGGTCGTTCGACAGGCACAGGTCGTAGCTCTTCGAGGGCCCAAGGTTGTGCAGCCGGAATCGGTACTTGCGGCGTGCCACACGCATGAACGGCTGGATCCGGCCGTTCACCGTGAGCTTGTCGCCGACGACGCCGTCCAGGTCGAACAGGTCGAAGTAGCCTTTCCCATGCGCGTCGAACACGCGGTCGTGCAGCACGAGCGGCACGTCGAAGGCGCCGCTCGGGAGACGCCAGGCGCTGGGGTTGGGGTCGTGCTCGTCGCCGCTGTCGAACTCGTCGAACAGGTGATACACACCGGCATTCCCGCGGTAGACGTTCTGTCCGCTGAAGCCGAGGCAGTGGTCGTGGTAGCCAAGCGTATGTCGCGTCCCGCCCGGGCCGGCCGCGGCCCCAAGCCCGGGTTCCGTGAAGCCGGCGGGCGCGTTCAGGTAGAGATGGTCCTTCCACATCCCGGGCTCGAGCAGCTCGCACGGGTTGCCATCGCTCTCCGAGCCCGTGTGGCCACCGTGCAGGTGCGTGGCGGTCGTGGGACGGCCGTAGCCACGGTGCGCATCGAGCGTGGGAAGCAGGTTCCTGACGCGAAGCAGCACCGGGCGACCCACTCGGGCATGGATGCGCGGCCCGGGGAACATGCCGTTGAAGCACCAGCCGTCGTCCAACGGCAGCTCCCGGTGCCAGCTCACGCGGGTGGCGCGGTTCTCGAACAGGTGGAAGTCCGTGCCGGCCGGATCGAGGGGTGCCCAGTGCTGGTGGGCGGCGCGCGCGCCCTCTCCCGCCATGGCGTTGCAGTCCATCGCGGGGGCTGCCCCCAGGTCGGCGATGTCGCGCGCTTGCGCTACCGGAGGGATGGGGAGCTCCTCGACCCATGGCGTGGTGGCCGGGCTCGCGAGACTGGCCTCGGTGCCGACGGCACGCGAGCTCAAGCCCAGCTTGGCGACCAGGAACCCCGAGCCCGTGAGCAGCCCGAGCTTGAACAGATCGCGCCGGGACAGGTTCGCCTCGAGCAACTCGACTCGATTCCGGCGCGCGGCCTCCGCCAATCGCTGCTTCCATCCGGCCATGCAAAGGATCCTTCACGAGATGGTCGAGGCTGCGATGGTGGAGAGCCGTCCAATGGAACCCGTCAGCGTTATCGGCCGGACGATCGACTTGCTGCACGATCATCGAGCCCTCGCGAAACGTGGATTGTTGTTGTGGGCAGGCGAGCGGTATCGGAGAATGCGCTTGGGCACGCACTCGGTTCCGGAGCACACCCCGACATGCGCACGGATGAACGGACCGCCACACGAGTCCGTCTGCTGCACGAGATCTTTGAACACCAGGCCCGCGAGACTCCCTTCGCGATCGCCCTGGACATCCCGCCCCACCGGGCCGCTCCCGAACGGGTCCGATTCACCTATGCCGAGTTGAACGCGCGCGCCGAGGCGCTCGCGGCGCGGCTCTCGGCGCATGTGTACGGGGAATCCGTGGTGGCCGTGGTGGTGCCGCGCGCGGGCGTGGCACTGCCCACGGCGCAGCTCGCCATCATGAAGGCGGGTGCCGCCTGGACCTGCATCGAGCCCGGCACGCCGACCGATCGGCTGGCGTTCCTGCTCGAGGATTCGCGCGCGGCCGCGGTGGTGGCGGGCCCCGAGGCCCGCGAGGCGGTGCTTGCCGCGGGCTATCCGGCCGAACGCATCGTTGACCCGGCGGACCTGCCGCGGACGGACGCGCGCCCGCGCCGGGCGCCAGCCTGGCTCGGCCCCGGAACACTCGCCTACGTCATCTACACGTCCGGCACGACCGGGCATCCCAAAGGCGTGATGATCGAGCACCGGAGCGTCTCCAACCTGGTGCTCGCCGACGCCAACTACTTCGACCTGCGTCCCGGCGACCGCGTTGCGCAGACCTCGTCCGCGGCCTACGACTCCTCGGTGGAGGAGATGTGGCTGGCCTGGGGCACGGGCGCCACGGCGGTGCTGGTGGACGACGAACGCGTGCGCTCGGGGCCCGACCTGCTGCCCTGGCTCCGCGACGAGGGCATCACGGTGTGGTGCCCCGCACCGACGCTCCTGCGCATGGCGTGCAGCGAGGACCCCCGCCGCGACCTGCCCGATGTGCGCCTCCTCTATGTAGGGGGGGAGGAGCTCACCGCGGACGTGGCCCAGCTCTGGGCGCCGGGACGCAGGCTGGAGAACGGCTATGGCCCCACCGAGTGCACGGTGACCGTGGTGCGCACGCGCGTTCGGGCCGGCGAGCCCGTGACCATCGGCCAGCCGGTGGAGGGGAACCGCGCGCACGTGCTGGATGCCGGGCTCGCCGAAGTGCGAGACGGCGAGGTCGGCGAGCTGTGCATCGCCGGCGAGGGTGTGGCTCGCGGCTACCTGGGCCGACCCGACCTGACCCGCGAGCGCTTCGTCGAGCACCCGAGACTCGGGCGCCTCTATCGCACCGGCGACCTCGTGCGACGGCTCCCCGGCGGCGACCTCGCCTACCTGGGCCGCGCCGACACGCAGGTGAAGCTGCGCGGGCACCGGATCGAGCTGACCGCGATCGAGACCGAGCTCTGCCGCTGCCGAGGCGTCGTCGAGGCGGCCTGCCGCGTGCAGGCGAACGGCGCGGGTCCCGAGCTGGTGGCGTTCGTGGTGACCGAGGACGACTGGGAGCTGGACGACGAGGCGCTGCGCGCGGCGCTCCAGCGCACGCTGCCCGAGCCCATGGTGCCGAGCCGGTTCGCGAAGTTGGGAGCACTCCCGCGTGCGGCGCTGTCCGGAAAGCTCGACCGTGCGGCGCTGCCCGAGATCGCGCACGAGCCAGCCGCGTACTCGGGCGGTCGCGAGGCGGCGGGGCCGATCGAACAGGCGATCGCCCGGGCGTTCGCGCAGCACCTTCCGGTCGCACGCGGCGCGGGCGTCGAGGCCGACTTCTTCCTGGACCTGGGCGGCAACTCGCTGCTCGCGGCCAAGGTGGTGTCGGAGATGCGCCGCAATGCGACGCTGGCCATGCTCACGGTGCGCGACCTCTACGAATCGCGCACTTTGGCGGCACTCGCCCGGCGCGTGGCACCGGCCGCCGCGGCTTCGAGCGCTCCCGAGCACCGCCCCGTCCCGCGTGCCGAGCGCGTCTCGCCGCACGCGTCGTGGGGCACGGCGGCGCAGGGTGCCGCACTTGCTGCGGCGTTGGTCGTGGCGGTGAACGTGGCGTGGTTTATGGGATTCCGCGCGGTGCCGGTGCTGGTGCAGGGCATCGGCGTCACCGCGTTCGTGCTGCTCCTCCCAAGCATCGTGCTGGCGGCAGCACTCCTTTGGACCGGGGTCTGCGGGCTTCTCACCGTGCTCGCCAAGCGCACGCTGATCGGCCGCTACAGCGCGGGGCGTCACCCCTACCTGGGCTCCATGTACGTGCGCCACTGGATCGTGAGCCAACTGGCGCGGAGCCTCCCCTGGGACCTGCTCGAGAGCACCGGCCTGCGCGCGGTGCTGCTGCGATCACTCGGCGCCCGCATCGGCGAGGACGTGCACCTGCATCGCGGCGTGGCGCTGCATCACGGCGGCTGGGACCTGCTCGACATCGCCGACGGCGCCACACTCGGGCGTGACGTGTCGGTGGGGCTCGTCACGTACGACCAGCAGCAACTGGTATTCGCCCCCATCCGCATCGGGCGCGACGCGACGCTCGACACGCGCGCGCGCATGGGCCCGGGCAGCAGCATGGGCGATGAGGCGTTTCTCGGAGCCCTGTCGGGGCTCGCCCCCGGTGCGACGCTCCCCGCCGGCGAGCGATGGGAGGGCGTGCCTGCCGCTCCCGCCGGCCAGGCGCCGCTCACGCCACCGCCTTCCGCTGAGCCGCCGCGCGCGAGCATGGCGCACACCGTGGCGCTGCTGGGCGCCAAGGCGCTCGTGGCGCAGGTGGCGTTCCTGCCCGGCATGGCGCTCGCGGCGGTGGTGCTGTCCGCGTGGAGCGCACAGGGAGCGACCGTGTCGTTCGCGTCGTTGCCACTGCTGCCGCTGTCGCTGGCGGTGATGGCGGGCTATGCGCTGTCGCTGCCGCTGCAAGCGTTGCTTTGCCGGCTGCTTGGGCGCGTCGAGCCGGGCGTCTACCCCGTACGCGGCAACACCGCGCTCACCGTGCTACTTAAAGAAAGGCTGGTCGAGACGGCGAACGTCGCGCTTTCCGGCACACTGGCGTGGCCGGTGTGGCTGCGCTGGGCGGGCATGCGCGTGGGACGGCGTTGCGAGATCAGCACGATCATGGAGGTGACGCCCGAGCTGGTGGACATCGCCGACGACTGCTTTTTCGCCGACGGCATCTACCTGGGACGTCCATTGCTCCATCGCGGCCACCTCGTGTGCGAGCGCACGTCTTTCCAACGCGGCACGTTCCTCGGCAATCACGTCGTGATCCCGGCTGGCGCGCACCTGCCCGGCGACATCCTGCTGGGCGTGTGCACCGTGGCCGACCCGGCGCGCATCCGAGCCGGCACCGCTTGGTTCGGGCATCCCGCGTTCGAGCTGCCCCAGCGCGAACGAGTGTCCGCCGATCCCCGCCTCACGTTCCGGCCCTCGCCGATCCGCGTGTTGAATCGCGCGCTGTGGGAGGGCATTCGGCTGGCACTCCCCGTGTTGCCCGCTGTGCTGGTGGCGTATTGGGCCACGGAACTGCCGTCGCTGGCTCAAGGTCGGAGCGCTGTCGCGTTTCATTTGAGTGTGCTGCCGCTGGCAGCACTGGCCACCGGGCTGGGGTTGTGTGCCACTACCGTGATCGCGAAGTGGACGCTGATGGGCCGCATGCGCGAGGGACACCACGCGCTGTGGTCGTGCTGGTGCAGCCGCTGGGACATGCTGTTCGAGGTGTGGTCGGCCTACGCGCGCCCGGTCATCGAGTGTCTCGAGGGCACGCCGTTCGTGGCGTGGTGGTTGCGCGCGATGGGCGTGCGCATCGGTAAGCGCGTTGTGTTGGGCACGAACTTGGCCCAGGTCGTGGACCCCGACATGCTCGAGATCGCCGACGACGCCACCGTGTCGTGCCACCTGCAACTCCATAGCTTCGAGGACCGCGTGCTGAAGCTCGGTCGCTCGCGCTTCGGCGCGGGCAGCACGGCGGCGGCTGGCGCGCTGGTGTTGTACGGCGCCGAGATCGGCGATGGCGCGCACGTGGGCGAGCAGAGCGTGGTGATGAAGCACGAGCGACTGTTGCCCGGCGCCGCATACGCGGGCGCTCCGACGCGGCCGGTGCGAGGGTGAGCCGGGTGGTCGAGGCAGCACCCGGCGCGACGGCGCTGCTCACGCCACGATCGCTGCTCCCGGCGACCGGGACGGTGGATCTGTGGCGAATCACGCTGGACGGCCCGGCGGCTCGACTTCGTATGTTGGCGGCCAACCTCGACCAGGACGAGCGCCGGCAATGGAAACGCATGCGCGTGGGCGCGGTCCGCTGGGCGGCCGCGCGCGGCGCGCGGCGCGAGGTGCTGGCGCACTACTTGGGGGTGCCGGCGGAGGTCTTGCGCTTCGAGCACGGCGAGCGCGGAAAGCCGCGTCTCGTGGGCGAGTCGTCGTTGCGATTCAATATGGCGGCCCGCGAAGGACTGGCGCTACTGGCGGTCGCCGCCGATCGCGAAGTGGGCGTGGACCTGGAGCACGAAGGGAGCGAAGGCGACGTGACGGAGGTGGCGAGACAGTTCCTGTCGCCGCTCGATCAGCTCTCGATCGCGGCCGCCGCTCCGAAAGCGCGGGGCCACGCGTTCATCGCCGCGTGGACACGTCACGAGGCGCGACGGAAGCTTCACGGGCTGGCACTCGAGGACCCGCTGCCCCCGCTTGCCCCGGGCACGGTCGTCGTGGTGCGCGCCGTGCCAGTGCCCGAGGGCTTCGCCGCCGCGATCGCGGCTTCCGGGGGTGCGTGGCGGGTGCGCGGGCGCGATGCCGTCGAAGTGCTGCCGGGCGAGTAGTCGGGCGAGTCGGCTCCACCAGCACGTTGGACGAGCCACGGGCGCCGCCGCGTGGTTCGTCGCGCTTGAGGCAACCTGTCTCGGCGACCAGTCGCTGGGGCGAAAAAGACGCCGTGCCAAGCCTCCGCGAGGGCTATGCTTATCGTGGCCCATTGGTTCTCTCGCGCCGGAGGTCTCCCCATGTTCCGCGGCGCTGCACGCGTCACGCCCTCGCGCGTGACTCCCGTCAGCACACCGGCCCTGCTCACGGCACCCTTGCTACTACTCGCCCTGACGGCATCGGTCCACGCAGATCCGCGCTTCTCGGCGCCTTTCCTGTCATTCGACACCGGCCCCAGCCCCACCTCGGTGGCGATCGCGGACCTCAATGCGGACGGGCGACCGGACCTGGTGGTGGCGAACGCCGGCTCGAACACGGTCTCGGTGCTGCTCGGGAACCAGGTCGGTACGTTCGCGGCCAAGTCGGACTTCGGCACCGGACTCAATCCCCGCGGGGTGGCGATCGCGGACCTCAACGCCGACGGGCGCCGCGACTTGGCAGTGGCGAACTTCCAGTCGAGCTCGGTCTCGGTGCTGCTCGGGAACGGGGACGGCACGTTCGCGCCCAAGACCGACTTCGGCACCGGGCACCTTCCCTTCTCAGTGACGATCGCGGACCTCAACGCGGACGGCAGGCCGGACCTGACGGTCGCGAACTCAGGCTCCAACTCGGTCTCGGTGCTGCTCGGGAGTGGTGACGGCACATTCGGGGCCGGGACCGACTTCGTCACCGGCAGCTCTCCTCAGTCGGTGGCGATATCGGATCTCGACGCTGACGGGCAGCTGGATCTGTCGGTAGCGAACTACTGGTCGCACACGGTCTCAACGCTGCTTGGGAACGGCGACGGCACGTTTGCAGCCAGGAACGATTTCAGCACCGGTAGCAATCCCTTCTCGGTGGCGATCGCGGACTTGAATGCCGACGGACGGCCGGACATGGCGGTGGCGAACTCTGTTTCGAACACGGTCTCGGTGCTGATCGGGAGTGGGGACGGCACGTTCGCTGCCAAGACTGACTTCGACACCGGGAGCTATCCATTCTCCGTGGCGATTGCGGACCTCGACGCAGACGGGCGGCCGGATCTGGCAGTGGCGAACGTCGCCTCCCACAAGGTCTCGGTGCTGCTCGGGAACGGTGACGGCACATTCGCGGCCAACACCGACTTCGACACTGGGAGTTCTCCGTTGGCGGTGGCGATCGCGGATCTCGATGCGGACGGGCGGCCGGACTTGGCAGTGGCGAACGGCGCCTCGAGTGCGGTCTCGGTGCTGCTCGGGAACGGTGACGGCACGTTCGGCGCCCGGACCAACTTCGACACCGGGAGCGATCCCTTCACGGTGGCGATCGCGGACCTCAACGCCGACGGGCGGCCGGACCTGACGGTGACGAACGAGAACTCCAACACGGTATCGATTATGCTCGGGGACGGGGACGGCACGTTCGCGCCCAGGACTGACTTTGGCACTGGGATCGAGCCGATCTCGGTGGCGATCGCGGACCTCAACGCCGACGGGCAGCCAGACTTGGCGGTGGCGGACGGGCGCTCGCGTTTGATTTCGGTGCTACTCGGGAACGGGGACGGCACGTTCGCGCCCAAGACCGACTTCGGCACTGGGGGCGGTGCCGTCTCGGTGGCGATCGCGGACCTCAACGCCGACGGGCGGCCAGATCTGGCGGTGGCGGACGGTTCGGGCGCGACCTCGGTGCTGCTCGGGAACGGGGACGGCACGTTTGTGGCCAATGCCGACTACGGCACTGGGCTCAATCCCAGTTCGGTCGCGATCGCGGACCTTAACTCGGACGGGCGGCCGGATCTGGCGGTGGCGAACCCCAACTCGCATACGGTTTCGGTGCTGCTCGGGGACGGAGACGGCACGTTCGCGGCCAAGACCGACTTCGGCACCGGGACCTATCCCTTCTCGGTGGCGATCGCGGACCTCGACGGGGACGGGCGGCCGGACCTGGCGGTGACGAACTTCTGGTCGAACACGGTCTCGGTGTTGCTCGGGAATGGGGACGGTACGTTCATGGCCAGGACCGACTTCGGCACCGGGTTCGTTCCCCTCTCGGTGGCGATCGCGGACCTCAACGCCGACGAGCGGTTGGATCTGGCGGTGGCGAACGCCAACTCGAACACGGTCTCGGTGCTGCTCGGGAACGGGGACGGCACGTTCGTGAGCAAGACCGACTTCGGCACCGGGAGCGTTCCTCGTTCGGTGGCGATCGCGGACCTCGACGCCGACGGCCGGCCGGACTTGGCCGTGACCAACGCAGGCTCCAGAACGGTCTCCGTGCTGTTGAATCGCAGCCGACCATCGCTGACACCCGCCCTGGCGTTCGACCTCACCCCCAGCACCCTCCATCTGGCCTCCAGGGGTCGTTGGGTGACGGGCCACCTCGAGCCTGCCGCGCCACTCGCCGCCAGCGCCATCGACATCGCTTCCATCCGGCTCAATGGCACCGTCCCGGTGGACCCGGCAGCTCCGACCGCGCTCGGGGACCACGACGGCAATGGCATCCCCGATCTGATGGTGAAGTTCAACCGCGTGGCGGTGGAGTTGACCGTTTCCGAAGGCGACAATGTGCCGGTAACGGTTGCCGCCACGGTGGACGGTAAAGCGATGCTCGGCACCGATTTCATCCGCGTACGCCGCGGAGCGGTGTCGGCACCGGCGGCAGGCAGCAGCCTGACGGCCGGCTCCGTGGCGACCGTGCGATGGCAGACGCCGAGCGGTGTCACGGTTCAATCGGTGACGCTGCTCCACTCGCTCGACGGTGGCAGCTCTTGGGGCCCGATCGCCCGCGGGCTGCCCAATACCGGGAGCTACGAGTGGACAGTGCCGAGCGTCCGAAGCGAACGAGCGAAGGTGGCGGTGATGCGGCTCGAGTCAACCCACGCGACCGGCGACATCGGGGACGGCGTACTCGGTGTGAGCGAGGCATTCTCGATCGAGGCCGTGACGGGCGTGGGCGATCGCGGCACTCAGGACGTCGCGCTGGCGATTCGCGGAACAACACCCAACCCAGCCAGGGGTGGCCGACTGTCGGTGGACTTGGCCCTTCACGACGGAAGCCCGGCCCGATTGGAGTTGATGGATGTGGCGGGGCGGGTGCTGGCTTCGAAGCAGGTCGGGACACTTGGGCCGGGGCGTCACGCGCTCGACCTCTCCGACGGCGCACCCATTCGCCCGGGGATCTATTTCCTACGCCTCACTCAGGGCGGGCGCGAGGTCCGGGAGCGAGTGGCGGTCCTTCGGTGAAGGTAACCGTCACTTCGATTCAGAGCGCCCGCGCCAGCCACCGCAGCACGTTGAGCGCGAACTGGCGGTCGTCGTTGCCGGGCACGTTCATGCCCATGGGCGCTCGTTTCGGGCCCGCCACCTGCGCGGTGAACATGGCGGCCTCGCCCATCACGACCACCCGACCGCTCCCGTGCTCGAATGCGAGCCCCTGTGCGCGGCCCGCGGCGGGCCGGCGGCGCTCGGGCGGCACGCGGCCACCGGCCTGGCCGAGCCCGACGAGCAGATCCTCAGCGAGTTCCGAGAGCGTGAGCAGCGGCGTCGCACCGGGCGGACCTCCGAGCGATTGCCCGGTGAACGCGACCACGTGTCGCACGCGTTCGGTCGAGTCGAGCCCCGCCACGATTGGGTGCGTCGCGTGCAGCCCCTTCCCCGGCCGGAAATGCAGGGTCGTCGGACTGCCGCCCTCAGTACGCAGGGAGTCCGCGGTGTAGGCGGCCGCGCATGTCCACGCCAAACGCCTCGCCCAGCGAGCGGGCCGCGTCGCCCATGGGTGCGTGGTCGGCGATCAGCAACAGCGCGCCGCCACGCCGAACCCAAGACTCCACGGCGCGCACCTCGGCAGGCGTGAACGCGGCGAGTGACGCCTCGGGCCGGTCCATGTCCTCGTGGCCGAGCGCGTTTGCGATCACCAGCAGGTCGGCGCTCGCGAGCATCGCGCTGTCGAGCGGCGCGGCGTTCGGCGTGACGCGCCAGCCGTCCGCCCTCGCTAGCCGCGCGAACGGCAGGTAGCGCCCGGCCGCGCTGTGGAACTCGTGGTGCGCCTCGTCGAACAGCAGCCGCGGAGCGCGCTCGCCCAGCGCCGGCCGCGCGACGCGCGTGTCGAACGTAGTGTCGGGCGATTGCTGCGCGGCCGTCCCGCACGGCGCCAGCAGCGTCGCGCACAGCACCACCACCCGCGGCGCCGTGAGCCGGTTCACACCGCGAACGCCTCCGGCTGCCACGCCAGTCCCAGCTCGGAGGGCGGCGCCATGTAGCCGAGCATCGCGCTCGCGGCCACCACGCTCGGGCTCGCGAGGTAGCCCTCGCCGCCCACGCCCATGCGATTCGTCCAGTTGCGGTTGAAGCTGGTGATCGCGCGCTCTCCCGGCTTCAACGAATCCGGCCCCTGGCCGAAACACGGTCCGCACCAGCTCTGGCGGATGCCGCCGCCGACCGAGCGGAACACGTCGGCGATGCTCTCGCCGTCCAACCGCGCGTCGGGCCGCTCGATCTGCAGCTTCACTCCGCCCGAACCAGGGAAGATCACGAACTGGCGTGCCGCCTGCTTCATGCCCTGCACGCGCGCCGCGCGAATGACGAGTGCTGCCGAGAGCAGGTCGTCGTAGCCGCCGTTCGTGCACGACCCTATCATCGCTTTGTCGAACGTGAGGCGCTCCTTCGCGACCTCTTCCGCGGGGAACGCGTTGCCGGGGCTGAACGGTTTGGCGATCATCGGGCGCACGTCGGAAAGCGTGAGTGTCTCGTCGATGGCCCAGTCCACATCGGCGCCGGGGGCGAGGGGCGCCCGTCCGGAGGACGGGCCCGGGTAGGGCAGATCCTTCATGCCCTTGGCCGCGAACCAGGCGTAGGTGATGTCGTCCGGCGCGAAGATGCCGTTCCAGCTCTCGGCCTCGGCCATCATGTTGCAGATGGTGTTGCGGTAGGCGATCGGCAGCTGGCGTTGGGCGTCCACGAACTCCACGCTCATGCCCTGCGACTGCTTGGTGCCCCAGCGCCGCAACAACTCCAGCACCAGGTCCTTCCCCGTCACCCACGGTTGCAACTCGCCGGCGAACGTCACGCGCCGCGGCTTCGCCACCGTCGTGTAGATGTGGCCCGTGCTCCAGCCGAAACCGAGCGTGGTAGAGCCCACGCCGATGCCGATGGCGCCGTAGGCGCCGTAGGCGCGGCTGTGCGAGTCGGCGCCGGGGATCATCATGCCGGGGTAGACGAGCCCCTGCTCGGGGAAATAGAAGTGGAAGATGCCGTCGCCCGGCGTGGCGTAGTAGGGCCTCTCGATGCCGTGCGCCGCCGCGAACTGCCGGCCGATGCCGGTCTGCTTGTCGTCGGCTTCGACACCGGTGAACACGAAATGGTCGTTGGCGATGGCGATCTGGCGGGGCCAGATCGCGGCGCCGCCGGTGATCTGGTTGAACGTGTGAATCGAGAACGGCGCGGTGCCGTCCGAGGCGGGCAACAGGTCGGCGTACACGCGCAACGTGGCGCCGGCGCGCACCTCGGCGTTCTTGTCCACGCGATGGGCCCACAGGATCTGCTCGCTGGTCGTGAGCCCTCGCGCGGTCGCGGCGTCGGGCCACACGATCTCGGGTACCCGCGCGGTGGCGTCGCGGAACTCGCGGCGGCCGATGGCGAAGATGCCGCCCGAGCGGCGGATCTCGTCCTCCTTGGGTGTCAACGGCACGGGATCGTATGATTTGCTTCGCGTCACGTTCACCAAGCGCCGCGTGTCGGGGTCGAACGTGAACTCGTCGCCGTCCTGGGCGTCGGCCACCGCGTCCGGGCTCTGCACCACGTGCAGCCCCAGGTTGAAGCTGTTGCGCCGAAAGATGTCGCCCATGTTGTTGCCGCACACCACCACCATCTCCAGGCCCGCCTCCTCCGCCACGCCCTTCAGGCCCGCGGGGCTCATCTCGCGCGAACTACCGATGGCGAAGCGGTCGCCCGCCACGATGAACGTCTCGCCGCGGTGGACGCGCGCGCGGAAGTCGGGCATCAGGTAGCGGAACGAGCCGGCCTTCCAGCGCTCGTCCAGCGTGTCGAGGCTCTCGGACACGCAGTCGGTCGCGGGCGTGATCTGGTCGGTGTCGATGGCGTCGAGCTTCTTGCCGGGTACTTTCGGATCCCAGAACACGAGCGCCTTGCCGCGGAGCAACGTGGCGGGCGCCGCGGCGCCGGAGGCGCCGGAAGCTCCGACGACATCGGTCGGTCGAGGCCCGGGCAACGATTCGAGTGTGACGCCGGGCTTCAATCGGGCGGGCTGGAGCTGGTGCATGACGGAGTCCTCGGCCCGAGGGGCCGCGTGAGGGCTGGCGGGGTGGATTCGCGGTCAGATTAGGTCGCGGCCCGGCGCCAGGCAACCGCGCGACCGGAGCATCGAACCCGCGCTCAGCGGCCGGGCGCGGCCTCGAGCGCCACGATTTCCGCGTCCAGGCCGAGCCCGCGATGGAGCAGCCGCACCACGCGGTCGGCGTGCGCCTCAACCACCACGAACGACAGGTTCACGCGCGAGGCACCCTGCGAGATCATCTCCACCGGTACGCCGATGCCGCCCAACAGCGTGAACACATGCCCGGCGAGTCCCACCTGCGTCGGCGCGCCCTCGCCCACCACCGCCACCACGGCGAGTCCGTCCCGCACTTCGACACGGCCGATGCTCTCGAGTTCGGCGAGCGCCTGCGGCAGGCGCGACGTGTCGTCCACCGTGACGGAGATGGACACCTCGGACGTGGTGACCAGGTCCACCACGATGTGATGTCGGCCGAACACCTCGAACACGCGCGCCAGGAAGCCGTGCGCCAGCAGCATGCGCGTGGAGGCGATGGTTACGGCGGTGATGCCCGACTTGGAGGCGATGGACTTGACGCGCCAGCCGACCGGGTTCGCCTCGACCTCGGCGGTGACGAGCGAACCCGGGTCCGCGGGGCGAGCGGTGTTGAGGATGCGCACCGGGATGCCGCGCTCCATCGCCGGCAGCAACGTCTTGGGGTGCAGCACGCGGGCCCCGAAGTAGGCCAGCTCGCAGGCCTCGGCGAATGAGAGACGTGGGACGGGGCGTGCCTCCGGTACGACGCGAGGATCGGCGGACAACATGCCGCTCGTGTCGGTCCAGATCTGGATCTCGGCCGCGTTCAGTGCTGCGCCGATCAACGCCGCGGAGTAATCCGAGCCGCCGCGCCCGAGCGTGGTGGCGCGGCCGTCCACCGTGGCGCCGATGAATCCCGTCACCACCGGCACGCGCGAGCGATCGGCGAGGCCCGCACGCAAGCGCGCATCGGCTTCGGGCAGCGGGTGCGCCTGGCCGAAACGGTCGTCGGTCACGAGCCCGGCCGCGCCCGCGTGCACCGCGCGCGCCGGCACGCCTCGCGCCGAGAGCGCCGCGGCGAACAGCGCCGCCGACAGCCGTTCGCCGAACGCCAGTACACGGTCACGGTCGGCACGCACGATGGCCGCGTCGGCCCGCGCCAACGCCGGATCGGCACGCAACTCGGCGAGCAACAGGCCCACGACCATGGGGTCGAGGCCGAGCGAGCGCGCGTGTTCGGTGTGGCGTTCGGCGAGCGTGTCGAGCAACGTCGCGCGCGGGCCCCCCGCCCGACACAGCTCCACGAGCGTGTTGGTGACCTTCGACAGCGCGCTCACCACCACGATCGGGTCCGAAGCGGCGCGCTCGCGCACGATCTCGAGCGCGCGCACGCACTGCGCGGGAATGCCCACCGATGTGCCGCCGAACTTGAGGATCAACATGCTCACTTCTCCTGGGCGAACGCTCGCCGCATGGTCTCCATGCGCGCCACCAAGTGCGCGCGGCCGACGCTGTCCGAGAGCGCGGCCTGGAGAATGTAGTCCACCGCCTCCGTGTTGCGGCCGATGCGGGTCAACACGTACTGGGCCGACGCCGCGTCACTCAGCACGGTCTCCACCACGCGCGTGCGCAACGAGTCGCTCGCCAGCAGGCGCTGCGTCATCTGTTCGGCCAGCGCCCCGTTCGAGGCGATCGCCGACATCACGCGTTCTCTCACCTGAGAACTTCGCGTCACCTGCGTGACCACGTCGCCCGCGCACCCGGCCATCGCCAGCACGACCACGACGCCCACCAGCGCGCCCATCCGAGCCTTCCTCATGAGCTTCCTCCTCCTGGGACGCGGCCGGCTGCTGCCCGTCGGCGGCGGGGTCCTCCCGGCCGGTTTCCGCCAGACTAACCAAGTCTTGACTCCGCCCAAAAGCGCTACCAGTCTGTGCGCCCTTCACCAGTCGCCGCAGGGCCGCGGTCGCGAGACCGCAACAGACCGGGGGGTCAGGATGAGCATCGCACACAAGGCAGGTTGGGCGATCGCACTCGCGATGACTTTGGGATGGAGCACCGCGTGGGCGCAAACCGGCACCGTGGCGGGTGCGGTCACCGACGAGGCGGGCGCGGCGGTGTCCGGCGCCGAAGTGCGCGTCGAGGGCACGAAACTTCATGTCAGCACGGACGACGGTGGCCGCTACGAGTTGAAGGAAGTCCCCGTGGGCACGCATTCGGTGCGCGCGCTCAGGCTCGGCTTCAAGTCGGTGTTGCGCTCGGTGACGGTCGAGGCGGGTGCCACCGCCACGCTCGACTTCCGGCTCGAGAAGAGCGTGATCCCGGTGTCGGCGATCGAGGTGGTGGTGGGCTCGCGCGCGCGACACACGGCGGCCGACGAGCTGGCCGTGCCGGTGGACGTCTACAACCGCGAAGTACTGCAGCGGCAGGGCACAACCGAGACCTCGCAGACGCTGCAGGCGCTCTCGCCGTCGGTCAACTTCCCGCGCCAGAGCGTGACCGACGCCACCGACGTCGTGCGACCGTTCACGCTGCGCGGCCTGTCCCCGGACCACACGCTCGTGCTGCTGAACGGCATGCGGCGCCACCAGACCGCGCTGGTCAACACGTTCGCCTACGGCACTTCGGCGGGCTCCTCGGGCGTGGACATGAACGCCATCCCCGGCAGCGCCATCGACCGGATCGAAGTATTGCGCGACGGCGCGTCCGCGCAGTACGGCTCGGACGCCATCGCCGGCGTGGTCAACCTGGTCATGCGCCGCGGCCGCTACGCGCCGTTCGCCACGGTCTGGAGTTGACCCGGTTTCGTGGACACCTGACCATTTGGGTCGGAGGTCACCACGATG
>CAYQNV010000101.1:0-46509 GCA_964418975.1 uncultured bacterium
CCATGGCTCCGATCATCCTCCCTGGCCTCCTGACGACGCGGTTCATCCGCGTGCGTTCGGGTGGCCACGCTATCGGAACCCGGCTCGTTCAACCGGCAGGAGTTTCCGGAATCATCTCGGAAGGAGTTTTCGGAACCCGCAGCTACAGAACCGAAGCCAACGTGATGGAGTACTTCACGGGCCAGAACGAAGGCGACTGCGACAGCGTCATTCCCGGTCAGGGCCAAGTCTGCTACGGGCCGTCTGGTGCCCGGAGGATGATCCAGCAACACGGAAAGATCGTCAGCGTGAGCATGTACGGTCCTGCTGCGGGTTCCGGGATGTCCTGCCGGTGATTTGTTCGCGCGAGATCCGTTCTTGAGCCGCACGCGACAGGGGTGAGACCCTTCCGCTTGTCCCCCCCCTTGCCGAGCTTTTTGCGATACCACCCGGTAAGGCGCGAAGAGGAGGGAGGGGAATCCGGGCTGCATCTTCGCCTCTGTTCTGATTGTTTGCGCGATCCGCATTGCGCATCCCGCAACCGCGAAGATTTGGACAGTTCGCGCCGACGGATCTAGAGATGCCTCCACGATCAATGCAGCAGTCTTGGCTGCTGCATGCGGCGACACGGTGCTCGTGGAATCGGGCCTCTACTGGGAATCCCGGTGCGGTTCAGTGCTGGGGCGGGCCGACTCGCTGGCTAAGCTCGAAGTTCAGCTGGAGTCCAAGCGGCTGGCAGGGCAGAACTCTGATGTCGGGTGTCTATCTGGCAGTGTTTGGCGAGGGCGCGGCGCGCCAATCGACCAGATTCGTGTTCTTACGATAGCCGTCCCGAGGCTGAATGTTTGAGGTCTCGCGCCCTCGCAAGCACGTCCTTCGACGACGACGGCGCGCCTCTGTGCCGTCAGGCCGCCGGAGGATGCTGACTCACGCTGCATCCCACGACGCGCGCGTGACGGCGTCGGCGCGCGCGTGAAGGAATCCAGCTGCACGTCGACCGCGCGGCCCGCGGCAAGCCGCTACTCGGCCGACCCTTGCACCTGCGGATCGGACGGTGCCGTCACAGTAGCAAGTGAGCCTCGACTTCGGGGGCGAGCGGGAGAAGCACACCACAAGCCCGCGCGCTTCCCGAATCCTGGAGGATCCCCATGACGCCCCGCAGCCGCATGTTCCCGACCCTCGGCCTGCTCCTCTGCCTGATCGTCATCGGTTGCAACAAGCGGTCGCCCCTCGAGCCGGAGGTCTCTGGGTCCACGATCACCCAGCTCGTCGCACGCGCTGGCGAGCTCCCCGAGAGCCGGGACCAGAGCTCGGAGACCATCGGGACGCCGGAGGACAGCCTCGATTCCAACGGCCAGGCGTGGTCGTGCGTCACGACGCGTCACTACGTCGCAGAGGCCTCAGGCGAGTTCCCGAAGTTCGATCCGAACACGGAGGTCATCTGGCCGGGCGCGGCACTCCAGGGGGCGACGATCACGTCGCCCACGCCCGAGCGGGTCGTCGCCCCGCGCGGCGGCGGAACGGTGATCCTCAACAACATCACGGGCGCGTCCATCTCCAGCGTGACCGTGCCCGAAGTGACGCATGCGACCATCATCAACGGCGCGAACGCGATCATCGCGGCCCAGCCGAGCGCGTTCCCTGCCCGCTTCACCCTGCGCGCCGACCAGGTCCGTCACTCGTCCGAGCTCGCCGTGAAGCTCAACGCCAACGCG
This sequence comes from uncultured bacterium, assembly GCA_964418975.1. Lineage (GTDB taxonomy): Bacteria > Eisenbacteria > RBG-16-71-46 > RBG-16-71-46 > RBG-16-71-46 > JAIOPA01. Next base: position 1,695 of record CAYQNV010000101.1, read on the forward strand.
AGCTTCTTCGGACTCTTCAACTCTAGCGCGAGCTTCGGGTTCGACGAGCGGGACAGCTACAACCGGTTCCTCGTGCAATTGAACCAGTCCTTCTACACCCTGGTCTTCGAGCGGCCCTCCTCGATTGACGGGTTCTTCGCACCGTCAGTGACCGCGGCGGACCTCGATCCCTTCGTGGGCCCGGGCAATCCTCCGGTGTACGTGTCCTCGGTGACCTACGGCCGTGTCTTCTATCTGCTCGTCGAGTCCACGGACGACGCGAAGACCGTCGAGGCATCCGTCAACGCCTCCTTCCTCGGCATCGACGGTGGTGGGAGCACGAAGCACGTCAGCCAGCTGGCGAGTGTCCGGATCCGTGCCTACGCGCTGGGTGGCGAAGCGAAGGCGGCTTTCGATGCGGTCCGCGGCGGCGCGGCCTCGCTGGATGCCTTCCTGGACGCCCTCAAGGCGGGGAACGACATCGCGACCGCCGTCCCGCTCTCGTACGTCGTGCGAAGCGTCCTCTCGGACCGCCTCGTCCGGAACGCCATCGCGCACGACTACACCACCCGTACCTGCACGGTGGGCTCGGGGCCGATCATCCGGTTCGTCGCGAGCCCCTGGTACCTCGGCCAGAGCGCGGTCGCCGCGAACGTCTATGAATTGAACGTGCCGCGCGTGAATCACTGGATCTCGGCTACGCCGAACTCCCCGCAGACCGCGAGAGCGGACTACCAGGACCCCTACGGCGGCGGCTCGACCGGACCCGTCCGCCTGCGTCCGCGCTACTTCGCGGATGTGATCAACGGCCGTGGGGCGGTGCGGTTCGAGCTCGGATCGCCCCTGTTCGGCCGGAGCTACCTGTCCTTCCTCGACTTCAACGCGGAACGTCTCGCGGGGCGGGACTACACGATGATGTTCGTGGCCCGCTATTCGTTCGCTCGCGGCCTCCACTTCGGTGAGGTCATTCCCGAGTCCTGTGGAGTGGTGGTGCGCGGCAGCAGCCCGAGCCGGGGATTGGGAGCGCGTTTCGGGTTCGTCGGTGCGCAGGAGGTGTTCTGCTCCCAGAACGATGCGCCGACGCGTGGCCAGCGTCCCCTCGCCAACCGGTCCGGGTTCGCGGTCTACACGGTCGTTCAGTCCGCGGCGCGTGGATCCCAGCTCTACATCAACGGCTCGCTCGTGGCGTCCGATCCGTCCAGGACTAACCACCTCACCGCGTTCCCCGGCGGTATGCTCGGCCTCGTCGGCGCCTCGGCGGAGGGGCCGATCAAGCTCGGGCCCGCGCGCTCGCAGTTGGATCTGGCAGAGGCGATGTTCTTCGACCACGGCATGAGTGACGTCCCGCGCGCTCAGTGGGAGGGGCGGCTGGCCCGCGACTACGGTCTCATCCTCACTGGGATCACTGCGGATCTCCAAGTGAACTCGCTGTGGGACGCGCGTCGTCTCCACTCGATTCGGAGCAGCAAACTGCCAGCCTACCGCTGACGCTTGCGCTCGAAAACTTCGCGACCGGCCCCGCACCCCGCCAGGGGGGCGGGGCCGGTCGTGAGTAGCCCGGGAGATACTCCATTGCCGCTAGTTGCCGGTCGCGACGAATGCGCCCCAGTAGTAGGGGTGCGTACTCCATCCCAGAGCGCGCCGGCGAGAAATCATGGCGAGGCTGGCGTTTCGCGTCGCCACGGAAGCATCCCCGTGCGGCTGCCTAGGTGAGCGATAGAGCTCGCGGGCCCAGCTCGAGGTCGCCACGTCATCCACACGCCACAGGCTCGCGACGATCTGGCGCGCCCCCGCGACCGTGAAAGCGCGCGAGAGACTGAACATCCCTTCCCATGCTCGATCGGTGCCTAGGCCGGTCTCGCATGCGGACAGAACAGCCCATTCGACTCCGGAGAGGTCCAGCCCGACGATCTCCTCGGCGGTCAGGAGGCCGTCCTCATCGGAACTGCTCGCCCGCGCCCGACGATTCGCATTCGCCAGTGCGAGGCCGCACCCAAGAAGCGGGCGCTCGGTCAACACCTGTCGAGTCACTCCCGTGAGCGCCTTCGAGTCCTTGCAGTCTCCGTTCAGGAAGAAGGCGTGCGTCGCGAGGTGCACCACGCGCATACCCGGGGCCAGGCGCTTGAACTGCGCCTCGCTGGCACTAGATCCGACCAATGCCCTTGCGGAGCCGTGGGTCCAGGCAGCCTGGATGGAATCCACCTCCCCGCGCGATGCACGAAGCGGCGCGAACGAGAGACCCTGCGGTCCGGAACAAGGAGACGTCGAGGAGCGACGAACCGGGCCCGCCTTCGCCAGCGCCTGGTCACCAGATGCTCCGTCGAACTGCACGCCTCCGACGGCGAGCAATCCGGTCCCGGGCGGAGCGGCGTCGCCCCAGGCGGCATCTCGCTCCGTCCCGAGCATCTTGATCGTGGGGCCACGCTCGACGAGATAAGTTCCTCGATCGTCCGGCAAAGCGCCGAAGTTGATGAGCTGCAACGCGCCGTCGGCCACCACGGTGACGCGCGCGGAAGCGCCGGTAATCGCGACCACGGGATCCCAGACCAGCCGGCGGAGGCGTGCGCCCAAGCGACGCAGCGAGGCTTCGTCGCTGGCTCCGGCCTGCGGCGCTCGCCCCGCGAGCGAGCGCCAGCGATGGGCGAGAGAGTCGATTACTCGAGCCGGCCCGAGGTCCAGGGCCTGGACGCGATCCGGGGAACCGACGAACGCCAGGTACCGCTCCGGGAGCGGGACTGATCCGACCTGGGCGAACGGCGCGTAGCGGCAGTACCCGACCATGGTCGTCCCCGGCGCGAGGGCCACCAGAAACGAGTCGGCGGATAGATCACTCACGAGCGACCGTCTGCCTCGCATGAGAAACGCCATCGCGTTCTCCAGCCGGTCGCGCTCGCTTGCGGCGTCCCTTAATCGGTCGGGAAAACTCGCCGGGTCGTCCGCCGAGCCCCGGAGCACGAGATACGCGAGTCGCGCCCGGGCGGGCCCCAGACTGTCTCGTAGCGCCCGGACGCGTGAATCGGTGGTCTCGCGAAGCTCGTGCCGCCGCCACGCGAGGTGCTCCAGGAGGAGCCCGCGATTCGCTGCGACGGCGGTCCATGCCGCGCGGCATGCGATCGGACTCGACGTCGCCCGATCGAGGAGATGGGTGAGCCCCGGGCGTCCGTGCGCGGCGATGTTCATGCCGAGACGCTCCGGCAGGCCCTCAATCACCAACGAGAGGAAACCACGCAGGCGCCGGTCGGAAGACAGGGCTGCGCTGATCGCACGCGCCGTGTCGCCCGACGCCCACAGGGCATCGGCGAGCTGCACCTCGGCATCGGAGACGAGGAGCGGGGAGAGATCCGGCTGTTCGCGCAGTCGATCGACGATCCACGCGAGAGAGTCGGAAAGGCCGCGGGAGTTTCTCAGGGCGGCCTGCGCCGTGCTTCGTTGCAGGAGAAGTTCGAGCACTGCCGGATGAGACGCTCCCAGGATCGGACGAAGCACCGGGAGCGCCGAGTCGGAGCGCGCGATGGCGGACGCGTATCGGCCTTCGCTCACCTCGATCGCGATTACGGTCCGGTAGGCCGCGGCCGTCTCGGGATGACCGTGTCCGCGGCCCGCGAGGCTGAGGTCGAGCGCGCGCTGGGCATCTCGTGCGGCGTCCGCGGGCCGGTGGTCCTCGACCGCCAGCTCGGCCCGAGCGAGTAGGTTCCCCACGAGCGCGGGCTGGGCGCGCTGACCGTTCGACTCGCGGATCGCCAGGCTGCGATCGAACGCCGACGATGCCTCGCCCCGATCTCCGAGCGCCCGAAAGACGCGGCCCAGAGCGACGAGCGGTTCGGCCAGCTCCACGTCGTTCGGTCCGCGGGTCTTCTCGTAGATCGCGATCGCCCTATGGAGCGTGTCCCGGGCCGCGATGTAGTCACCGGACGTCAAGAGCAGGACCCCGAGATTGTTGAGACTCAAGGCGACGAGCTCGTGGTCGGGCCCCACCGCCTGGATCTGCGCCGCCAGGGCCTGCTCGCCGAGAGCCCTGGACCGGGGCAGGTCGCCGAGCATGTTGGACAACGCGGCGACATTCTCGCGACATCGATTCGTATTCGGATGGAGCGGTCCGAGTCCCTGCTCGTAGTGCTGCATGGCGGCAGTGAACCACTCGCGGGATTCGAACAGACGGCCCATGTTCGCGAGCACCGCGCCCATGTTGTTCTCGAGGCTGGCCAGGACCTTCGGATCGGGCACCGGCTGCCTGCGAAGCGAGCGCGCGGCGGCGAGATAGAGTGATTCCGCCTGCGGGAAGCGCTCCATCGCCAAGAGCGCGCTCCCCCAGTTCATCCGGATCACGTTTGTGACCGTGCTGTCCGGGCCGATGACCCGCTCGGCCTGCGGAAGGGCGCGCTGAAAGTACTTCACGGCCTCCTGGTTCCGCCCGCTCACGTGCAGGAGCCGTCCCATGTTTCCCAGCGAGATCACAAGGTTCCGGGGGTTCGCCTTCGGATCGAGCTCGTTGAGGCGAAGCGCTTCAGCCTGGAGCGAGACAGTCAGCGAGTCCGTGGGCTTGCCGTTCAAAGAACGAGCCTGGGCCCAAAGCTCCAGGCCTCGAGAGAGGATCGACTGCGCGATCTTCGGATCACGTCGGAGCTGCCCGACATAAGCCGTTGCGATGGAATCGGCGGCGGCAAAGCGGCCGGATTCGATAAGTTGTTGGATTGCCTCCGGCCCCTCCGTGCCCTCCGCAGGAGACGGAGACGCGGCCAGGAGGAGGAGCAACGGCAGGATGGAGCCGATGGCGGTGGTTCGGACGGATGGCATCGGGACCCTTGGAGAGCGTGAGCGGGCATCCCTGTCCGCGAGGCGTCCGACTTTCGGCGGCAGCCTCCCGCCTTGTCGGGCGATCTGTCAATTCGCTTCTCACTCTACGCCGCTCGAAGCCATCACAGGCGCGACGGCACCGGACGCAACCGCGCGTCGAGTCGGTCTCCCCGTCGAGTGACCCCTGCGCGGGCCGCGCCCGACGCGGCTCACGCGCTTGCGCTGCCGGGCCGGCTGGGGCATATTCCGTTGCCCTTTCGACGAGCCGCCGCCCCTTCCCTCTGCGAGGCCATGCCCGTCCGCGACGCTCTGCCCGCTGTGCTCCGTGGTGATGTCGGAGCCGATCTCTCGGCCGCCTCGCGCGCCGAACTCGAGACGCTCGCCCACGACGCCCAGCAGGAAAAACGGTTGGCGTGGGTGCGGGACGAGCTGGGCGGCCGGCTCAAGCAGGCCGATGCCTCGTGGGGCGTGTACTACCTGCTGTCCGCGGTGTGCGCGCTGAACGGCGAGGTGGAACGCGCGCAGCAGACGCTGCTGGCGCTGGGCGAGAAGGTGGCCGCCGCGAAGAAGTGGGAGCCCCTGGCCGCCATCGCCGAGCGCTCGCTTTCGCTGGTGCAGACGCAGGCGGCCGCGCGGCTGCTGGTGGAGGCCCACGAGGGCCTGGGCAAGGATCCCGAGCGCCTGGACGCCCTGTCGCGCGCGTGGGCCATCATGCCCGACGACCTCGAGCTGGCCCAGAAGCTGGCGAAACGCCTGGGCGACGCGGGCCGCGGCGATGATCGCCGCGCGCTGCTCGGCGACCTGGCGGGACGCTTCGCCGAGGAGGGCCGCTACAAGGACCTGGAGTCCGCGGCCGAGGAGCTCGCCGAGCACGACGACTGGGAGGGCTTGATCCACGTGGCCGCAGCACTCCCGCTGCTGGCGGGTCAGGGCGCGTTCAAGGAATGCCGCTCCGTGGCGGAGACCGCCGTGCTGGGCCTGGCCAAGCTCGGCCGCGCCGGCGAGGCGCTGGAGCCGCTGCGCAAGGTGGTCGCGCTCGCCGTCGCTGCCCAGGGCGAGAGCGCAGCCGAGCCGTTCCGCGACGCGGTCGTCGAGGCGGTCCGCCAGGGCCCCGGCCAGCAGGTGCCGGCGCTGGACGAAGCCGTCGCCCAGAGCGGCCTCACCGACAGCGAGACCCCGCTTTCCAAGGCGCTCGAGTCGTTCGACACCATCGCGTCACTGGCTCCCGGCCGCGGCGTGCTGCACGACGGTTTCGGCCCCGGCCGCATCGTCTCCAACGACACGGTCACCATCGTCGTGGACTTCATGAAGTCCAAGGGCCACAAGATGCCGTACGTGGCCGCGCGCCGCACTCTCACACCGGTGGCCGAGGACGACATCCGCCTGTTGCGCTACACCAAGCCCGCCGAGATCGTGCGCATGCGCACCGAGGACCAAGCCGGCATGATCGTGAGCGCGCTCAAGTGCCTGGGAGGCTCGGCCGACGCGAACCGCTTGAAGCTGTTCCTCATCAGCACCGACTTGGTGGCCGCCAAGGACTGGACCGTGTTCTGGCGCAAGGGCAAGACCGCGTGCGAGAAGGACCCGCGCATCGACCACGCGCGCGCGTTCGAGCAGTTCTACAAGCTCGTCCGCGAACGCCGGCCCGAGGCCGGCGGCGCCCCCCGGCCCGGCGCCGAAAGCGCTCACGACGCCGCGCCGCTCCCGGCGCTCGAGGTGCGCAAGCCCGCCAAGACGAACCTCGGCACCATCCGCAAGTTCCTGGCCCAGCACCCCACGCTCGAAGCGCCGCTCAAGGCGCGCTTCGGCCGGTTCGTCCAGCGGCTCACACTCGATCCGGATGGCGAGAAGTCAGACCGCGCGCGCGCGGGCCTCTACTTCGCGCGCTGGTTCCCGGAGCAGCGCGAGGTGTGGCTCGGCGTGGTGCGTGCGCTGTGGGGCCTCGGCATCGGCATCAGCGACCTGTCGTTCGAGGACGAACAACTCGTGTTCCTCGCCGACTCACGCGCGGCCGGCGTGTCCGGCGAGGCGATCCTGTCCGCCTTGGACTCGCGCTTCGCCGCGGTGCGTGACGCCGCCGAGAAGGATCGCGCCCAGCTCGACGAGCAGGGCAAGTCGCAGCTGCGGCGCACGCTCGTGGATCGTGCCGTGCGCTACCCGGCCGCCACATTGCGGCTCATCGAAGAAGAAATCGCCGCACCCAAGCCTCCCGAGGATGCATGGCGGCTGTTCATCGCTTCGCTGCAGTTGATCGAGGAGAAGCCCAAGCCGTCCACGGGCGAGAAGGTGCTCAGGTGGATCGACGAGGGTGGCGCGCTGCACAGGATGCTCATGGGCATCACGCCCCCGAACGAGGCGCGCCTCAAGCTGCGCGTGCTGTTGCGGCAGTGGCATTCCAGCGACCGCTACCTGTTCCCCGCGCTCGATGCGGTGGCGCGCGTGGGCATGGCGGCCGAGAAGCAGTGGGTGTTGGACCATCGCCAGAAGAAGACCGACGCTCTGTTCAGCCAGGTGGGCGAGCAGGCCGAGGAGTTCGACAACCCGGTGATGACGCGCGCCACGTGGGCGAGACTCCAGCGTGAACTCGAGGAGCTGGAGCGCGAGCTGCGCACCACCATCCCGCAGACCATCCAGAAGGCGCGCGAACTGGGCGATCTCAAGGAGAACGCCGAGTACCACTCCGCCAAGCTCAAGCAGAGCAACACCCAGAAGCGTGCCGGCTCGCTCCAGATGCGCATCTCGCGCGCCCGGTTCGTGGAGGACGCGGATTATCGCGAGGGCATCGCCGGCCTCGGCACCGAAGTGGTGTTGGAGTCCGGCGCGGAGACGACCTCGTACTGGATCCTGGGCGACGACGAGCACCACTTGGGCGAACACGTCATCTCGCACCAGACGCCGATCGCCAAGGCGATCCTCGGCCGCAGCGTCGGCGACACGCTCGAGTTGGGCGACGGCGAGCAGCGCCGCACGTGGCGCCTGCGCTCCGTGATCCGCCGGCTGCCGAAGGCAGAGGCGCCTTCCAGCGCGTCCTGAAGCGCAGCCCGCAGCGCGCGCATTCGCAGTCGGTTCGCCGCGCGCGTGCATGAACAAGTTCTCACGCGGTTGCGCCCTCATGCTCACATGCGCTGGTAGGGGCACGCGCCGCGCCGGTTCGTGACCGCGCGTCGCCCACGCCGAGCAGAAAAAAATTTCCGAGCGCGCGCAAGAGTGGCACGCGAGCACGCGCGGTCAGGCGCGCGAAAAAAACTCGCGTGCAGGGTGAAAATCGGTTGGCACCGCGCGTCGCGCACGCTATGGTCCGCGCACGATTCACACCGCCTGTCGCGCTTTCACGTCGGAGCATCGCGCGCGACAGTCGCGCCGGTTGGGCAGCGCGCGAGAATCCGCGAGCGCCCCAGTCAGGACTCAGGAACCGGCGGGCGGCGATGACAAGAGTTTAGGCCGCAATCGCACCGGGGAGGCGTCCGCGCCGACTCGTGCCATTGGGTCGGAAAGGGATTTCCACGCCGCCCGCTCTTTTATCCGCTTCGTGCGGTCCGCGAAGCCGATGATCGAGCCGGGAGATCGTAGCCCAGCATTCGCAGCCGGGAGCCCGCGATGACACTTCAGGCACGCGCCGGTGGACTCGCGCTCGAGATGGACGATGGACTGCGCGGGATCGTCGCGCTCGGTTGGCTCGAGGCCGACGGACTGCACGGGCAAGCTCTCGGCGAGGCCCACGACGCCGAGCGCGACGCATCCATCCGCGAGCTCCTGCGCCGATTCGCCGGCCGCGCGGCGGCCGACATCCCCGGCGTGGCCGAGACCCGCGGCATGTTCCATCGCCTGGGTGTGGACCCCACCAAATCGCGGCCAGCCAGCGAAGCGCTGTTGCGGCGAGTGTTACAGGGCAAGGGGCTGCCGCAGATCCAGCCCACGGTGGACGTCTGCAATCTCGCATCGCTCGAGCACCAGCTTCCGCTCGGACTCTACGACCGCGCCCACGTGAAGGGCGCCATCTACGCGCGGCTCGGACGCCCGGGCGAGGGCTACGAGGGCATTCGCAAGGGCCGCGTGAACCTGGCCGGACGGCCGCTGCTCGCCGACGACGAGGGCCCGTTCGGAGCGCCCACAGCGGACTCGAGCCGCACGCAGGTCACCAGCGAGACGCGCACGCTGCTCGCGGTGATCTACTGCCCGGCCGAACGCCCGGGCCAGCACCTGTCGCTAATGCTGGCGCGCGTCGCCGACCTGTTGGCCCGGCATTGCGGCGCCACCGTGCACCTGGTGCAGACGAGGCAGTGACCGGGGCACGAGAAGCTTGACCCTCGCGCTACGCTCGGCCAGTCTGGCGCCCGTCGTTCCCCACGCGGTCCGCGGTTCGGATCGCCCAATCAGGAAGGAGCCGACCATGAAGAGGATGCTGGTGTTCGCGCTCGCCGCGACCGCCCTGCTCTCGAGCATCGCGCAGGCCAGAAGCATCGGACTGGGCTTCTTCGGAGGCGCCAGCGTGCCGATCGTTCAGGAGGATCAGGACCAGGGCACGCTGTGGGGTTTCCGCGCGCCGGTCAAACTCGTGCCGCTGTTCACCGCGGAACCATTCTTCTCGTCGTCCGCGCTCGGCGACAAGACGGTGGACCTGAGCGGGTTCAGCGTCACGCGCGAGGGCTCGGACGTCACCACGTTCGGGTTGAATGCCATGCTCACGCTGGGCGGGCCGGTGAGTTTCTATCCCTTCGTGGGCATCGGTTCGGCCAAGTTCAAGCGCACGGCGCAGGACGAATCGTTCACGTCGTACCACATGGGCCTCGGCGTCGGCTTCTCGCCGATCCCCAAGGTAAGCGTGGACCTGCGCGGCGAACTGCAGGCCGCCGCGGACGGCGGCGCCTCGCGCAAGATGGCGAACATCTCGCTGGGTGCTTCCTACTCGTTGTTCAGCATGCCTTGAAAGGGGCCCCGACCATGAAGACGCTTCGCTACGCAGTGCCCGTGGTGGCACTGGCCGCGCTGGCGGCGGCCGGGTGCTTCTTGATCTCCGGACAGTTCGTGGTGGACTACGCCCTGCCCTCACCGCTCCACGTGACCACGGGCGTGACGCTCACCGGTGTGGACGTGGACCTGAACACGATCGGCGAATACAGCGACCACAAGACCGAGCTCAAGCGCGTGGACGACCTGGCGCTGGTCGGCGAGTTCCGCAACAACACCGGCACCGCCGCCACGGTCGAGGCATGGATCGTGCCCGCGGCCTCACTCAACCTGACCCCGGCGCAGTTGACCTCGACCGGCATCCTGTTGTGGGGCCCGCTCAGCGTGGCCGCGAACTCGACCGAAAAAGTCGACTGGGACCGCTCCGCGTCGCTGTTCAAGGGCCGGCAGACGCTGATCGACGAGATCAAGGGCGACGGCCACTTCTCCGTCTATGTCATCGCCAATGGCGCATTCGACGTCACCGTCACGAACGGCGCGGTGATCGCGGTGATCGGCGCGGCCAAGTAACGTCGGGGAGGCTCGTGGGGTCCCGAGTCGCCAGGGGATGACCGCACCCACCGGGTCTCCGCGACGCCTGCACGCGGTCGATGACGGACAGATCGGGGCGCTCGCCGAGTTGTTGATCGACTGCGTCGAAGGCGGCGCGTCGGTAGGCTTCTTGCAGCCGCTGACGCGCGAGCGCGCCGTGGCGTTCTGGCGACACGTGGCGCAAGCGGTGGCCGCGGGCGAACGCGCGCTGCTCGTCGCCGAGGATGCGCGCGGCGTGTGCGGCACCGTGCAGTTGCTGCTCGAGCAGCCCGAGAACCAGCCGCATCGCGCCGACCTGGCGAAGATGCTGGTGCATCGCCGCGCACGCCAACGAGGGCTCGGGACGGCGCTGGTACGAGCCGCCGAAGCCACCGCGCGCGACTGCGGCAAGACGCTGCTCGTGCTCGACGCCGTCACCGCCGGTGACGCCGCACGGCTGTACGAGCGGCTGGGCTGGGTGCGTGTGGGCGATATCCCAGGATATGCCTTGTTCCCGGAAGGCGGGCTCTGCAGCACGACGGTCTACTACCGGAACCTCGGCGAAGCTACCCCCGCCAGCGATTCGTGATCGGCAGGCGTCGATCCTTGCCGAACGCACGCGGCGTGATCTTGATGCCGGGCGGGCTCTGGCGCCGCTTGTACTCCGCTTGGTCCACCATGCGCGCCACGCGGCGTACGAGCGCCTCGTCGTGGCCCATGCGCGCGATCTCCGCGATCGAGCGGTCCTCCTCCACGTACTCGCGCAGGATCGCGTCGAGCGTGTCGTAGGGCGGCAGCGAGTCCTGGTCGGTCTGGTTCGCTCGCAGCTCCGCCGACGGTGGGCGCGTGATCGTGTTTTCGGGAATGACTGGCGATCGCGCATTGCGCCAGCGCGCCAACTCGTACACCTGCGTCTTGTACACGTCCTTCAGTACGGCGAACCCGCCGGCCGTGTCGCCGTAGAGCGTGCTGTAGCCCACGCTCGTCTCGCTCTTGTTGCCGGTCGTGAGCACCAGCCAACCGAACTTGTTGGACAGCGCCATGAGCGCGTTGCCACGGATGCGCGCCTGGAGATTCTCCTCGGTGGTGTCGCTCTCGCGGCCCGCGAACGACGGCGCGAGCGCCTTGTCGTAGGCGTGCATCACGTCGGCGATCGCCAGCGTCTGGAAACGCATGCCGAGCGTCTTGGCGAGCGTCTCGGCGTCGGCCTGCGAGGCCGGGGATGTGTAGGGGGACGGCATGGACACGCCCACCACATGCTCGGCGCCGAGCGCGTCGGCGGCGAGGCAGGCGGTGAGCGCCGAATCGATGCCACCCGAGAGCCCCAGCACCACCGTGTCGAAGCCGTTCTTGCGCACGTAGTCGTGCACGCCCAGCACCAGCGCGGCGTACACCTCGGCCGGCGCCGTCGTCTCGATGCGCGCCGGGCGCACGGCAAGCGCCGGGCGCGCTATCGTGGCCACGCCGCCGCCCGGCGAGCCCTCGCCGGACGGGTCCAGGTGGATCCGCGGCATCGGTTCGGATTCGTCGAGCACGCGCTCCTTGCGTAGCCGTGGATCGTGCAGCCGGGCGTTGAACACCTCGTCCAGGTCCACGTCGGCGATCACCAGGTCCTCCTCGAACGCCGCGCCCTCGGCCACCACCTTGCCATCCTGGTCCAGGATCAGGCTCGAGCCGTCGAACACGATCTCGTCCTGCCCGCCGACCAGGTTCACGTAGCAGACGATCGCCAGGTTGTCCGCCGCGCGGGTCGAGATCATGCGCCGTCGCTCATCCGCTTTGCCGGCGTGATAGGGCGACGCGGACAGGTTCACGATCACCTCGGCGCCGCCGCGCACGACCTGCTCCTCGGACGGGCCGCCCGCGAGCCAGATGTCCTCGCAGACGTTCACGCCGAACACGGTGCCGCCGCGCGAGAACACGACGCTCTTCCGCTCGGGCATGAAGTAGCGGTTCTCGTCGAACACGCCGTAGTTCGGGAGGTAGCGCTTGCGGGCGTTGCCCACCCAGCGCCCGTCGTGAAGGATCGCCGCCGAGTTGTACAGGTCTTGGTCACGCTCGAGCGTGCCCACCACCACGGTCATGCCGCGCGTGTGGGCGGCGAGGTCGCGGGTGCGGTCGATGCAGCCCTGGATGAACGCGGGCTTCAAGAGCAGGTCCTCGGGCGGATAGCCCGGCACGCACATCTCGGGGAACGCCAGGAGCTCCACGCCGAGCGCGCGGGCGCGCTCGATCTGGCCGAGGATCAGTGTGACGTTGGCGTCGAGGTCCCCGACGGTGGGGTTGATCTGGGCGAGGCCGATGCGGAGCAGGCGCATGGGCGGACCAGTCTGCGGGGCACGCTGCGCGGGCGCAAGCGAGCGCACGAACGCGCCGCGGGAACGGCCGGAAAACGAAAACGCCCGGCCATGGACCGGGCGATCCCGTCATTTACAGCGGAGGGGCCGTGGGCCCGACCGCGTGCGCAAGAGAGACCGGTGCTTCAGCTCTTTGGTGCCGATTCCCGGGTCCGACCCTTCCAATGGCAGGGACCTCTCGGGTCCGATTCTTTACTGGCCGATGGCGGGCTCTTGCTGCATAGAGGAACGACCAGCTCGCAGGCCGGGTTCCGCGGATGCTGCTGCAAGGACTGTTCCTTGCAGCAACATCGCTGCTCTACGCGTGTAACTGATTGTGAATAAACGAAGGTGTCGGCACAACCCATTTTTTGGGGTGGGTCGGGGGCGGGCAACCCCGCGACACCCGCCGCGCAAACCGCCTACTTTGGCGCCGGTCCGGGCATCCGGCCCGATTCGTCTGGCATCACGTTGCGGCCCAGCCCGTTGGCTCTGCCTAGCTCGCCGGGTCAGCAGTGTCGCGGCGGGGAGCACGCACGCGCCACGCGAGCCAGGCCGACGCGAGTGCGAGCAGCGTCAGGCCGGCGAACGCCTCCTGCGAGGCCAGGCTGAACGCATCGCGGTCGAGCGCGGTGGGACCACCCAACGAAAGCGGTACCCCCGCATGCGTCCGATAGCGCAGCGTCACCCATGCACCGGTGAGCGCGACGCCGGCGGTGATCCCAAGGTTTCGAGTGGTCCCCTGGAGCCCCGAGGCGAGCCCCAGGCGCTCGGGCGGCACGAGCGAAAGGAGCGCGCTCGAGTTAGGCACGGCGAACAGCCCCTGCCCGACACCCACGAGCACCAGCCCCGCGGCCAGCGGCAGTCCGGCGACCTGTTCTCCGAGCCGGGCGAGGAGCCCCAAGCCCACGGCCGTGATCAGCATGCCGGCCACCGTGAGCGGTCGCGCGCCCATGCGGTCAGCGAGTCGGCCCGCGAGCGGGGCGCACAGCAGTGCGGCCAACGGCAGGAGCGCCAGCCATGCGCCCGAGCGTGCGGCGGAGAACCCGGCCAGTCCTTCCAGGAGTAGCGGCATGTGGAAACCCACACTCACGCTCAGGACCTGGCCCAGGAACGTGAGCGCCACGGCGGCGCCGAGCGGGCCCGCCACGACGTCGATCGGCAGGAGTGGGTCCGGTGCCGCGCGCTGTGACGCGAGGAACGACAACAGGAGCAACCCGCCCGCCGCCGCGGCCGACAGCACCATCGGGCTCGTCCACCCGGCCTCGGCGCCGCGCGTGAGCGCCAGCGCGACTGCGGCGAGGCCGCTCGCCCAGAGCAGCGGCGGGACGCCGTTCATCGAACGCGCGTCCGGCGCCGGCGCGTCGCGCGGCACGCGGCGGCGGAGCAGCGCGTATGCGAGCAGCCCGAGCGGGAGGTTCACGAGGAAGATCCAGCGCCACGACGCGTGCACCACGAGCAATCCCCCGAGCGGTGGACCCACGGCGAGTCCCACGCCGACCATGGCGCCGAACGCTCCCAGCGCACGACCGCGCTCGGACTGCGGGAACGCCTGCACGAGCAGCGCCGAGCCGTTCGCCGCCACGAGTGCAGCGGCCAGCCCCTGGAACACACGCAGCGCGATCAGAGATTCGACGGTGGGCGCCAGCCCGCACAGCACCGAGGCGAACGTGAACAGCAACAGCCCCGCGCCGTAGACGCGCCGCCGCCCACGCGCGTCAGCCAACCGCCCGGCGGCCAGCAGCAGCCCGGTGAGCGTGAGCGAGTAGGCGAGCGCCACCCATTCCACCGTGCTCAGCGAGGCGTGCAACGTGCGCTGGAGCGTCGGCAGCGCGATGTTCACCACGCTCGCATCGAGCGTGGCCATGATCACCCCGAGCGCGATGGGTGGGAACACGCGCCAGCGCGGCCATGCGTGCTGCGTGCCATCGGAGGTGGGCCGGGCTCCGCCCGGCGCGCTCCCTGCGGCCGGCGGGACGGCGGAAGTCACGTCTGGCGCAGGATGCGCAGGATCTCGGGCAGGTTCGGCGACTTGCCGTAGAGCAGCATGCCGAGCCGGAACAGGCGCGAGCCCAGCGCGAGTGCCGCCACCGCGGCGAGGCCGAGCAGCCCGAGCGACGCGGCGATCTCCCACGCGGGGATGTGTGCGCCCGAGACGCTGGCCGCGCTCATACGCAGCATCATGGCGGTGGCTGCCGTGGGCGGGAACAGCGACAGCCCCACGGCGAGGCCGGAGTTTGGAGCATTCAGGATCTTCACCAGCATCCAGAACGGCACGAAGTTCAACAGCGTGAGCATGGTGCTGAACTGGGTCGCCTCGCGCAGGTTGCTGGTGATGGCGCCGATGCCGGTCATGAGGCTGGCGTAGAACAGGTAGCCGAGCAGGAAGTAGGCGAGTGCCGCCAGCATGAGCGTCGCCGGTAGGCTCAGATGGAGTGCTGCCAGCATGGGCGCCGCCGCCATGGCTCCCGCCACCACCCACACCCCTACGAGCGTGAGCCCGGCCCCGCCCAGGCCGAGCAACTTGCCCGCCATGAGCTCGTCCGGCGTCACCGTGCACAGCAGCGCCTCGAGGATGCGCGACTCCTTCTCCTCGCTCACGCCCTGCAACAGGTACTGCCCGCCGGTGATGATGGACATGGACAGCAGGAACCCCAGCGCGAACGGCAGCAGGAATCCGACCAGCTCGCGCGCGTCGTCCTTCACCGCCCAGCGCCCTTCGCGGTCCGGCGTGTAGAAGTCGATGGAGCGCCCGAGCCGCATCACACGTTCGATGCGCGTGGAATCCGTGCGCCCCGCCAGCAGGCTGCGCGTGAGCCAGAACCGCAGCGGCCGGTCGTCCGCGCTGCTCGTGAACACCCGCGTATCGTGCTCGTAGAGCCGCAACTTGCCTGATTCGAGGAAGTCGGCGGCCACCACCAACACCTGTTTCACGTGGCCCTGCGCCAGCGAGTCGAGCGCCACGGCCTGGTCGTCGAACCGCCGCAGGATCACCGACACCGTGCGCGTGCTCGTGGTGGGGCGCGACTGCGAAGGGTTGAGCGGGGCTTCCGCGGCCGGCACGTAGTCGTAGGTGAGCGCCGCGTCGTGGTAGTTCCCGGACGAGTCCACCACCGCCACGATGCGCGCCTCGGCGAATCGCTTGCGCGCGTCGTCCGAGGCCATCTTCGTGGACAGGAAGCCGGACACGAACAGGATCGCCGGAGTGAGCAGTAGCGAGAACACGAACGTCTTGCGGCGCACCGTCGTCGAGTACTCGCGCCGCGCGATGATGAGCGCCTTCTTGAGCGAGAAACTCATCGCGCACCTCCCAGCGAGACCTGCTCGTCGATGGTGGGCGGACCGCTGCGGCCCTGGTCGAGTCCGACGCCGGCGGTCACCACGTGCACGAAGATGTCCTCGAGTGGCGGTACGATGGGCACGAACGCGCGCACCGCGAGCCCTTGGTCGAGCAGGCTCTTCAGCACTCCGGCCGGGTGCGTGCCGCGTTCGAGCGACAGCCTCCAGTGTCCGTTCTCGGCGGTCAGCGACTTTACGCCGGGCACGCTGCGGGGCGTGCCATCCGCGTGCAGCGTGAACTCGTTCTCGGCGTACTGACGGCGGATCTCGCCGACCTGACCGTACAGCACCATGTGGCCGCGATTGATCATGAGCGCTCGATCGCACTGCTGCTCCACCTTGTTCATCTGGTGCGTGCTGAGCAGCACCGTCGTGCCCTCGGCGCGGCGCCGGCGCAGCACGTCCTCGAGGATCTGCACGTTGATCGGGTCCAGTCCGGAGAACGGCTCGTCGAGGATCAGCAACTGCGGCTTGCCGATCAGGGCGGTGCACAGCTGCGCCTTCTGCTGCATGCCCTTCGAAAGCGTCGCCACGTGCTTGCGGGCCCACGCCGCGAGCCCGAACTCCTCGAGCAGCTCGATCGCCTCGCGCCGCGCGTCGCCGGCGGACATGTCCTTGAGCTCGCCGAAGTAGGCGAGCGCGTCCAGCACCGGCACCTTCTTGTAGAGGCCGCGCTCCTCGGGCAAGTAGGCCGTGCGCGCCCGCTGCGGGCCCGTGACGGGCCGACCATCGAATGTGATCTGGCCGGAGTCGGGGCGCACGATATCGGTGATCATGCGGATGAGCGTGGTCTTCCCGGCGCCGTTGGGCCCCAGCAGGGCAAAAATTTCGCCCGCGGCCACGTCGAAGCTGACGTCGTTGACGACGATCCTGCCGTCATAGCTCTTCCGCACGTCGCGAACGCGCAGCATGGGGTCTCCGGGACAGGGCCCCGCCGGGGGTGAAAGAACCCGGGCGACACGCGGCGCTGGGCCCGGGAATCGGGCGGGCGCGAAGCGCGAGCCGGGACATTAGGGCGAGCGGGTGGGGGGAACAAGCCCCGGATCGGGGCGGCGCCCGGCGGCCGCGCTAGGATGGTGCCGAGCGGGGTCATGCCGGGCGCGGGTCCGGCCGATAACCGCACGAGATACCCCGCGGCCCCGCCGTGGCCGCCCGGGCCGCTCCCCGCCCGGGCAGCGGCAGGCCCGATCCTCGAGGATCCCAGACATGCGTGGACGTCATCTGTCGCTGGCCGCACTGATCGCACTGGTCTCCGCCGCCAGCTTCACCGGATGCAACTGCGGATCCAGCACGATCCTCGCGCCGCCACTTCCGCCGCTCTCCTCGGTCACGCTGACGCCGCTCAGCGACACGCTGGTCGTGGGGCAGGATCGCCAGTTCGTCGCCGTCGCGCGCGACACCAACGACGTGGTCGTGGCGGGCGCGGCATTCGATTGGTCGAGCAGCGATGCCGGAGTGTTCACGGTGTCGCGCAGCGGACGGGTGACCGCGATGGGCGAGGGCGTGGCCTCGCTCTATGCCGCAGCGGGCGGCAAGTCCGACACCGCGACGGTCGCGGTGTTCGTGCAGAACGGTTGGTACGTCCAGCCGAGCGGCACCATCAACAACCTGAACGGCGTTTTCGTCCAGCCCGACGGCCGCGCGGGCTGGGCCGTGGGCGAAGCAGGCACCATCGTGCACACCGGCAACGCCGGTGCGAGCTGGGGAGCGCAGGCGAGCAGCACCACGTTCACGCTGAACGACGTGTGGTTCACGACCGGGCTGACCGGGTTCGCCGTGGGCCATGGCGGCACGGTCATGCGCACGCGCAACAGCGGCGCGTCGTGGACGCGGCTCACGAATGTCGCGGCGAGCGAGAACCTGCACGGCGTGTGCTTCGCCGACACGGCGCACGGCTGGGTGGTGGGCGCGAACGGCGCCATCCTGCGCACGGCCAATGGTGGCGCCTCGTGGAGCAAGGTGAACCCGACCGCGCAACAGTTGAACAGTGTGTCGTTCAGCGACACGAGCAACGGCTGGGCGGTGGGCGAGGGCGGCGTGATCGTCGGTACGCACGATGGCGGACGCAGCTGGTACGTGGTGCAGCCGTCGCTCACAGCGCTGCCGCTGCGCGCGGTGTGGCGCAATTCCAACACGCTGGCCTGGGCGGGCGGCTCGCAGGGCGCGAACCCATTCACGATCTCCACGCCGGACTCCCTCGCCTGGGTGCTGGGCTCGTTCGGCGCCACGAACTTCATCGAGGGACTGCAGATGGTGGACGGCTCGGTGGGCTACGCGGTGGGGTCGAACGGCCAGGGGCTCGTGCTCAAGACGCTCAGCGGAGGCGCCGTCTGGTCGCCGCAAGTGTCGAACTCGGGGCTGGGCCTGAACGACGTGTGGTTCGTGGACGCGTTGCGGGGCTGGGCGGTGGGCGCGACGGGGCGCATCCTGCATACGTCCAAGGGCGGGAACTAGCGCGCGACGGCGCTCGCACCGATTCGCTCGCGATTGACGCACGGCGCTCAGGCGACCACGATGCCGGACATGATGAGTGAACGCTTGGTCATCGTGGACGGCTACAACCTCATCCTGCGCTCGCCACGACTCCGGCCGGGCCCGAATCGCACGCTTCAGGAATCGCGGGACATGCTCGTGAACCTGCTCGCGTGGATGATGGGCGCGAACGACGTACGGTTCATCGTCGTGTTCGACGGCGCCGAGGGCGGCCGGCCCGACGAGACCGTGAGTCGCGTGGAGATCATGTGGTCGCGGCCTCCGGACAAAGCGGACGACGTCATCCGCCGGCTGGTCGAGAAGAAGGTGGGCGGCGACGAGGAGATCACCGTGGTGACCGCCGACATCGAGGTGGCGCGCCACGCTCGCGCGGAGGGTGCCGACGTGTCGCTGGCCGACCTGTTCCTGGCGTCCGCGCTTGGGGACGCGGGCCGCGAGGGAGACGACGCGGCCAGCGCGGAGGCCGCGGACAAGCCCGTGACGCTCTCCAAAAAGGAACTCGAGGAGTGGGCTGAGATCTTCACCAAGCGCAGCGCGGCCGCGAAGGATCCCGGCGCCGAACCCGAGAACTGACACCGGCCTGACGTTGGCCGGCGTCACGCCCGCCCGCCCTGCCCGTTCTCCGCGCAACCGATCAGCGCTATCCTGTGCTCCCGCGGAGGTCTCCGATGAGTCGTATTCGCTCGGCCGTGCTGGCCGCAGTTTGGGTTCTGGGTATGGGCGGCTTGGGCGCCTCGGCTGCTCAAGCGGCAGCCGGTGCGAAGCCCGCGCTACCGGCCCGGCCCGCCGCCGCTCGCACGGAGCTGGCGACGTTCGCGATGGGTTGCTTCTGGTGTGGCGAAACGCAATTCGAGAAACAACCCGGCGTGCGCTCCGTGGTCTCGGGCTACACCGGCGGCCCCGAACAACGGCCCACGTACGAGCAGGTGAGCGCCGGCGCCACCGGGCACTACGAGGCCATCCAGATCGAGTTCGATCCCACGCTCACGAGCTTTGAGAAGATGCTCGACCTGTTCTGGCACGGCATCGACCCCACGCAAGGGGACGGTCAGTTCTGCGATCGAGGCCGGCAATACCGCGCGGCGGTGTTCGCGCACGACGCCCGCCAGCAGCAGCTCGTCGCGGCGAGCCGCAAGGCACTTGAGGCGTCCGCGGTGCTGAAGAAGCCCATCGTCACCGAGTTGCTCGGCGCGTCACGCTTCTGGCCCGCCGAGGACTACCACCAGGACTTCTGGAAGAAGGACCCCATGCGCTATCGCAGCTACCGCCTCGGCTGTGGCCGCGACCGCCGGCTCGCCGAGCTATGGGGCGACCGCGCCGCGAAGGCATTGGTGCACTGAACGAGAAAACCCGCCCCCTTCGGGACGGGTTTCTCGTGCCTCGCGACGACTTTCGTGAGCGGTCAGTTGCCGATCGGGACGCGCGACGCGACCACGGCGTAGGCGAGGATCCACGCGTTCGCGTCGTACGCCGCGGTGTCGTCGAACAACGTGCCGTTCGAGAGCGCGTCCACTCCGAAGTGGCGCAGGCCCGGGAACGTCCCGATCGGGAACATGAACGAGTGCGTGCCGTTGCCGTTGTTCCGGAAGCGGCGGCGCAGGTCGTGCCCATGGAACAGCACCACGTCGCCGGCGCTCGCCGTCGTGGCGGTGAGGCGCACCTCGGAGCCGGGCGCCAGCTTGAGGATGTGGCGCAGGCGGTGCAGCTCGAGCGGGTCGGTGATCGTGGTGTCGAGATCGTCCGACATGATGCGCAGGCTCTGGATGCGCGTCACGCCGTCACGTGTGTGCACTTCCACGCCCGACGTTCCGGCGAGCCGCCAGCGGGTCAAGCCCGTGTCGTTCGGCACCGGCGATCGCACCAGCGCCAGCTTGCGTGTCCACAGGTCGTGCAACAGCTTCTGGACCAAAGTGCGCGTGGTGTCCTCGGGTGTCACCGAGCCCGCCACGATGTTGAACGTGCCGTGCAGTTGGCGACGGATAGTGACCAACGCGAGTGTGGGGCGACCGTTGGGATCCGGAGAACCGAACTCGGTATGGATGTTGCTTTCGACGCTCGAGATGTGGCGCCAGAACCGCAGCGGGCGGATCGCGGCAAGGGCACCTTCCGGACCCTCGAGCGTCTGGGGGGTCTCGTCCTGCCACACGGACTCGTTCACGAACTCGGGGTTGGTCGCGATCACGGCGGCGACCTGCGCTTCATCGGTGCCCGCCGCCGGGCCGCCCGCCGCGGGAGACTGCAGCGAACTCGTCTTGCCGCAGCCCGCCAGGGCCAGCGCGATGAACGTGAGCATGCTGATCCAGCGAAGAGGCTTCATGACAGGACCTCCAGAGGTGCGGTCGTGAGCGCGACCGCGGGCGAGTCCCAGGGCAGGGAACGGCTGTTCAAGGCACAGACAGAGCAGCGCGCGTGCCACGATGGACGAGTCTCTAACGCGTTGGGCCCCAACGACCGTTCGCAGGGCCACCGCCCATCGTGTACCGGCCGGGCCACTCGGGCGTGGCCGCGCGTACCCGGGCGGGACAACTGCGCGTGCGCGCGATCAAGCCCCGGAGGGGCCTGGGCGCAAAAAAACCTGCGGCGCGACCCGAGTGGGCCGCGCCGCGAGCGTCAGTTGCTTAAGCGTCGAATCAGAGCTTGAGCTTGGTGTCGCGATCCACGCGGAACACCATCTCCGCGCCTTCCTTCACCGTGGCCTGGAAGCCCTTCGAACTGGCCACCGCGCCGGTCGCGGCCGCGCCGCCCAGGATGCCGCCGATCAAGGCGCCCTTGCCCGAACCGCTCACGGCCTTGCCGATCAGTGCACCAGCCGCCGCGCCACCCGCCACCGCGCCCACGTTCCGCTTGCGCGTCGAGCCGGCCACGATGCTGTCGGCCGTCGCGCTGATGTTGTGGGTCTTGCCGTTCGCTTCGATGGACGTGACGCGCAGCACGAGCACCGCGCGATCGCCCTTCTCGGCCGGGTTCACGCCGTCCACTACACCGTGCACCACGCTGCCCGCGGGGAACGGAGCCATGCTGCCCACCACAACGGCCTCGGCGATGGAGCCCGACCACGACTGGCCCGCCGTTGCGGTCTCGGACGTGAGTGCGGTGTTCATGGTGATCTTCAATCCCGTGCCTGCCGCAACGGTGGCCGAGGGTGCCGGAGCCGGCGTCGGTTTGGGCTTGGGCGTCGAAGCGGGCGTCGGAGCCGGCGTCGGTGTGCTCGCCGGAGGCGTGGTCTGCGGCTGGAAGTCGGTCTGCGGTTGCAGCTCGCCCTGCGGCGGCTCGATGGGGCTCGAGGCGAGCAGGCTGTCGCTGCTGGCGGTCGTGGCCGTGGTGTCGGCGGCCTTCTGGCCGCAGCCTGCGAGCAGCACCAGGGCGAGGGCGGCGAAGAATGAGCCTGAGGGACGTCGAATGTTCATAATGTTCATGAGGAGTCCTCCGTGCGGACCCGGCTTCCGTGCCGGGGCTGGGGGCTTGACGGGGATGGGAGCGACGGCGCGATCCACGAATCCTGCGGGATGGCCTGCACACAATGCCCGCGTCGGCCCGGACGCGCAACCCGCGAGCCGATTTCCAGTGAGTTATCGGCACGTGCTCGCTTCACTCGTCATGCGCACGTAAAATGGCGCGCTCGAATCCCCGCCGAATCGTCGCCCCCCCCTGCCTGGAGACCTTGCCGTCATGAAATGCTCGCTCCGCGCATCCGATCTTGCGTCCCGTCCCGTGGGCCTTTTGGCCGTTGGCGTCCTCGAGGGCGCTCCGGGTCGCGGCAGCCCCGCGGCGCGCCTGGACGCGACCACGCACGGGGCGCTCAAGGCGCTGCGCGCAGCCGGAGACTTTGCGGGACGAAGCGGGGAGACGGCGCTGCTCTACAGCGCGGGCGTGCGCGCGAAACGCGTGCTCGTGGTGGGACTCGGTCCGGCGGGGGCCCTCGACGCGCGCGGGCTTTTGCTTGCGGCCGCCACCGCCGCCCGCCGGGCGCGCGACCTGGGCGCTGGCACGCTCGCACTGTCGCTGCCCGCGACTGGAATCGAATCGTTGGCGGCGATCGGCGAGGGCCTGGTCCTCGGCCACCATCGTCACACCGCCTACCTCTCGGACGGCGGCAAGGCTCCGCTCGCGCTCGCCGAGGTGTTGGTGGGTAAGGCGTCCACCCCACCCGCGCGTGCGGCGCTCGCCGTCGGCGTGACGCGTGGCGAGGCCGTGGGCCTCGCACGCGACCTGGCCAGCACGCCGGGACAGGACCTGCCCCCCGCGGCACTCGCCGAGCGCGCGCGCGAGTTGGCGAAGCGCGTGGGCGCCCGGGCCACCGTGTACGACGTGGCCGCCATGGAGCGTCTCGGCATGGGTTGCGTACTGGCCGTTGGGCGCGGCAGCCCGCACCCGCCACGGTTCATCGAGCTGGTGAAGGAGCCCCGCGGCCGTAAACGCGGCGCGCACGTGCCGACGGTGGTGGTGATCGGCAAGGGCGTCACGTTCGACACCGGCGGCGTGTCGCTCAAACCCCGCGAGGGGATGAGCAAGATGAAGTACGACATGAGCGGCGCGGCCGCAGTACTCGGGCTGTTCGCATCACTCGACACGCTCGAGCTGCCGTTTCGGCTGGTCGGGCTCGTCCCCAGCGCCGAGAACGCCATCGGCGGTCGCGCATTCAAGCCCGGTGACGTGATCCGGGCCATGGACGGCACCACGATCGAGGTGACCAACACCGACGCCGAGGGCCGCCTGCTGCTGGCCGACGCGCTGGTCCACGCCCGCCGCTTCAAGCCGGACGCGGTGGTGGACCTGGCCACGCTCACCGGTGCCATCTCCATCGCGTTGGGACGCCATGCCGCCGGATTGTTCACCACGGACGAGACGCTGGCGGCCGAGCTGCATCGGGCTGGCGAGGAGACCGGCGAGCGACTATGGCGCATGCCGCTCTGGCCCGATTACCTCGCCGAGATGCGCGGCGACACGGCCGACCTCGTCAACTCGAACGAGCGCCGCGAGGGCGGCGCGGCCACCGCGGCCGCGTTCCTGTCGCACTTCGCGAAGGGGTTGCCGTGGGCGCACCTCGACATCGCCAGCACCGCCTGGACCTACACCGAACGCCCCGACAGCGCCCGCGGCCCCAACGCCTTCGGCGTCCGCCTGCTCGTCCGCTGGCTCGAAGCGCGAGCGCGGACGTGATGTCGGCAGCTCGACTACCGCTTCGCCCGCGCCCGTTTCCGCGTCAGCGTCACCGCGTCCGGCTCGCGTTCGACGTGCAGCCCCGTCTCCTCGTGCACCAGGCGCAGCATGCGTCCGCGCATGTCCGCCCATAGCTCGAAGCGCACGGTCGGATCCTCAAACGTGTAGCGCCGTGTCGGGACGCGGCGGTTGCCCATGGTGAGCGTGTCGGGTTTGCCCTGCGTGACCGTCGCGAGCGGCGTGGCCATGGTGTCGGCGAGCGCCAGCAACTGGATGCGGCGCGAGGTGAACGTCTTGTCGGCCAGACTTCGGCACATCACCTCGAACAACGAGAACAGCTGTGCGTCCATCACGAACAGCCGGCCTGGCGGCTGCACGAGCCGCATGGCGTTGCCGGCGCCGTCGAATTCCTCGTAGTAGGTGATCGACGTGTCCCCGGGCACCAAGCCGCGGGTGGTGAAGTGTCCTTGGAACTCCTGGATCGACGTGTAGCGAATGAGCCCGAAATCGCGCGAGTCCACGACCAGCGACAACGTCTTCTTGAACGGATGAAGCTGCCCCTTGTCGTCCTGCAATTTGCGTTCGTTCACCGCCACGACGAACAGCGAATCGCCCATGTGATTGAACGCGAACGCTTCGCGAGCAATCGGCGTAGTGCCCTGGAAGATGATCAGCCGGCCGGTGTCGGCGACGGCGGCCCTGGGCTGGGCGTGTGCAGCCGGGGCGGCGAGCAGGGCCGCGAGGCCGAGGCAGACGAGGGGGTGCATGACGGAGGAGCGTAGCATGCCCGAACCACGCGGCTTGCAGGCCTTTGTCAGGATTCTCGCGCCGCGTCCGAGCCGGCCCGCTCCAGCCGGGTCACGCACTCGATGTGCGGCGTGTGCGGGAACATATCGTAGGGCGTGACCTCAGCCGGTCGCCAGCCCAAGGCGGCAAAGTCCTTGAGGTCGCGCGCGAGCGTGGCGGGATTGCACGACACGTAGACGATGCGCGCGGGTCCCATCTCGGCCACGCGCGCCACCACGCGCGGGTGGAGCCCGGCGCGCGGCGGATCCACCACGACCACGTCGGGTCGCGGCGCTCCCGCGCGCTCGCCGCGCGCCCACTCGCGCAGCACCGCGCGCGACTCGCCCAGCTCGAAGCGCGCATTGCCCAAGCCGTTACGCGCGGCATTCCGGCGTGCGCGTTCCACCGAGTCGGGCACGCTTTCCACGCCCACGGCCTCGGCCGCGACGCGCGCGAACAGCAGCGTGAGCGTACCGGCGCCGCAGTAGAGGTCCAGCACGCGCTCGCCGCCCGTCAACCGCGCCGCGGCCAGCGCGCCCCCGTAGAGATGCTCGGCCTGCACGCTGTTGGTCTGGAGGAACGCATTGCCCACCACCTCGAACTCGAGTCCGAGCAGGCGCTCCACGATGACGCCGTCGCCCACCAGGGGGTACTCCTCCTCGGCGAACGCCACGTGCGCCCGACCGCGATTCAGCCCCAGCGTGACCGTGCGCACCTCGGGCGAGAGCGCGACCACGCCGCGCGCCCAGGCGTCGAGTCCCGGCAGTTCGTCGGAGGCGGCCAACAGGTGCACGGCGCAGCTCGCGGTGTGGACCAAGTGGCGCACGGTGAGGAAGCGCGCCACGCCGTCGTGTCGCGTCGGATGATAGGCGCGCCAGCCGTGCGTGCGCGCGAAGTCTTGCGTGAAGCGCACGATCTCCACCGTGAGCGGCGACGGCAGCCAGCACTCGGAAAGCGAGAACACGCGGTCGAACGTGCCGCGTTCGTGCAAGCCGAGCACCAGGAGCTCGTTACCGGGCTGGCCCGGAGGGCCAGCGACATCCAATGTCGCGAACGAGAACTCCATCTTGTTCCGGTAGTGCCACGGCGTGGGTGCAGCCACGATGGCGCGCACCGGCGGATCGGCGAACCCGCCCAGGTGGCGGAGCGCCTCGCGCACCTGCCTCTCTTTGAGTCGCACCTGCTCGTCGTAGGGCAACTCTTGCAGCCGGCAGCCGCCGCACTGGTCCACGTGCACGCAACGGGCGGGCACGCGCACGGGTGAAGGTTGTTCGACTGCCATGAATCGTGCCTCGGCGAAACGCCGGTTCGCCTTGGTGACGCGCGCGCGCACGCGGTCCCCCGGCAGGCCGCGATCCACGAACACCACCTGGCCGTCCACACGGGCCAGGGCCTTGCCGCCCAGCGCCACATCCTCGATGTCGAGGGTTAACACGTCTCTGACCTTCATGGAGCCCACCCCGACCTAAAGACGGCTGGACCAGCGTCGCTCGGCGGTTTTCTCGAGAGCCGGACGGAACCATTCGGCTCATCCGCCTGTCTATTCTCGCGATGCACCCGAGATCCCCGTGCAAGAGAGACACGCTAGCCCGAGCCTTTCGTGCGTCGCAAGCCGCTCCCTGGCGCGCCGAGCCGGCAAGTCATCCAGGAGGAATCCCATGCGTTCGAAGATGTCCCAGGTGCTGCTCGCCGCGTCGCTGCTTGCGGTGACGGTCGCGCCCGCATTCGCCGCCGGCCAGGGCTGGCTCGGCGTCACCACCCAGTCCACCGACGAGGACCTGCGCCGCGGTCTCGACCTGACCCGTGACGGGCTGCTCGTGAACCGCGTCTCGGCCGACAGCCCCGCCGATCGTGCGGGACTCGAGAAGGGCGACGTCATCCTCACCTACAACTCGCGCGCGGTCACCGAGCCCGAAGTGCTGCGCCAACTCGTGCGCGACACCGAGCCCGGCCGCACCGTTTCGCTGGGCGTGTGGCGGGACGGCGCACGCCGCACGATCGAGGTGGAAGTCGGCGAACTTCCGGCGAGCGAGGGCGAGGCGTTCGACATGCCCGTTCCGCGCATGGCGCCGGCGCCGGCCACCCCGCGCGCACCCCGTGCCCCGCGCGCGCCCGAGCTGCCTCGCGAGTCCCGCGAGCTGTCCGAGGAGGAGATCCAGGACAAGCTCAAGGACATGGACATCGAGGGTCTCAAGGAGCTCAAGGAGCTCAAGGACCTGAAGGGGTTCGGCGGCATGCAGGGCTGGTCCAGCGACGACGGTCGCACATTCGGGTTCTCGTCCATGGGCCGCGGCCGGCTCGGCGTGCGCGTCGAGAAGCTCTCCGAGGACCTCGCGCAGGCGCTCGGCGCGACCGGCGATCAAGGCGTGCTGGTGGTGGAGGTGATCGAGGATACGCCGGCGCAGAAGGCCGGAGTGCGTGCGGGCGACGTCATCGTCCGCGTGGCTGGCGAGAGCGTCTCGGATCCCGACGGCCTGGTGAAGACGCTGCGCGGCCAGGACGGCAGGGTGGATATCGTGCTGCTACGCAAGGGTCAGCGCCGGACCATCCAGGCCGAGCTGGAGAGCCGCTCGACGACCCGGACGTGGACCCGCAGTCCCGGCGCGAGCCGGTTCAACGTGCGAATTCCGGAACCTGGCAAGACGCCTCAGGTGTATCGATGGAAGGCGAAGGACGAAGCGGGGAATGAAGACCTGCGCGAAGAACTTCGCCAGCTTCGGCGCGAGCTCAAGGAGTTGCGCGAGCAGATGAGGGAGGGGCGGTAACAGCTGAGGCAGCGTTCCGAGCGGCGTCCGGAGCGGCGCGAGTATCGCGCCGCGATGTCTGCCCCGGCCGCCGTCTCGGGGGGGCGTCGTTCCATTCGGCCGACACCGAAAGGTGCCAGCATGGGGCGAAAAAAGGTCGGGTGGTGCAGCGCGGCGCCCCCACGATACGACGGGTATTCGCCGGTCCGATCCGAGAGGTCGGGCCGGCGAATCGCGTTTCGCCGGATTGCCGCGGCCGATCGTGCCGCCTCCGACGGCGTCGACTACACTCGCGTTGCGATGCCCTTCACGCCCTCATTCTGTCCGCGATGTGCCACGGCGATGGCGGTGGCGGATGACCATGGGATGGTCCGGCCCACGTGTCCGGCGTGCGGGTATATCTGGTACCGGAATCCCGTGCCGGCGGCGGGCGTGATCGTGGTGGAGGCGGGACGCGTATTGCTCGTCCGGCGACGCTGGGAACCGCGTGCGGGAGCGTGGTGCCTGCCAGCCGGGTTCATGGAGGCGGGCGAACACCCGGAGCAGACCGCGGTGCGCGAGCTACAGGAAGAGACAGGCGTGTTCGCGCAGCTCACCGGCCTGTTCGGCGTGTACGCCGGCTTCGACGACCCGCGCGTGCGCGCGGTGCTCATCCTCTACACCGGCGTCGCCACCGGGGGCGAACAACGCGCGGGCGATGACGCCATCGAGCTCGGGTGGTTCCCGCTCGAAGCACTGCCCGAGGACCTGGCGTTCGCCTCGCACCGCCAGGCGCTCACGGAAGTTCGCGAGCGCCTGGGCGGTGAGGCGAGAAGCTAACCCCGCATCTCGAACGGCTGCAGGTCGCGCTGTTCGGTGGAGATCGGCACCGTCGACTCCGGCCGTGCCGGGGCGATCACCGGCTCCGGCGAGATCGCCGGCTCCGGGCCGGTGAGCGGCGGGTCCGCGGCGAGCGCGCAGTTGGTGACCACGGCCACGTCCGGCTCGCCGCCCAGCGCCGCTTCGCGCACACCCATGGCCAGCGACAGCACGGCGCTCGCCATCATGGCGCGGTCCAGATCCGTCTCGTTGAACGCCTTCCCGTCGCGCTTGTTGCTCAGGTTCAACACACCGAGCAGGCGATTCTTGTGCACCAGCGGCACCGACACGAACGAGTCGGAGTTGTAGGTGTCCATACCCGTCGGTCGCACCGGCGAGGCGTCGCCGCCCCGCCGCACCAGCACGGGCTTGCGGTGGTGCGCCACCCAGCCCGCAACGCCCTGACCGACCGGCTGCCGCACGCGTCCGGCCATGGTGGGGTCCATGCCGCGGTGCGCCGCGATCTGCAGATACTGGTCATCCACGCGCATGAGGCTGCAGCGGTCCACCTCGAACGCCTCGCAGAAGCGCTGCACCAGCGCGCGCGACAGCAGTGACGCGTCGTGCTCCAACTGCGACGCCTCGAACACCTCGCGCATGAACGCCATGGTCTCGTGCTGCTCGTTTAACCGCTGCTGCGCGATGGCAAGCTGCGAGAACGCGTCGTGCAGGTGCTGGCCGGCCTCCGAGCCCTGATCCTCGAGCGAATGCATCTGCTGGCGCAGCACCTCGAGCTCGGCGCGCTCGCCGTGCGCGCTGTGCTGCAACCGCTCCAGCTCGCGGCTGATCAGTTCGAGGCGCTCGGCCTTGAGCCGGTTGTCCTGGGCGAGTGCGGTGGCCTCGGTCTCGAGCAGCTTCACACGCTCTTGGAACGCCCCCTGCACTCGGCGCGACTGGTCCTCGGCCACGCGCGCCTCGGGCGTCTGGCGCCCATCCACGTTCAGGCGACGCGCGATCGCCACCGCCGCCATGGTGCGCATGGCCAGCACGGTCTCGACCGCCGAGGCCGAGAATGCATTCCGGCGTGGGGACACGATCAGCAGCAGGCCCAACAGGTCGTCCTGGTCCGCGAGCGGCAGCACGATGCACGAGTTCCACGCCACCGGCGCCACCAGCGGGCGCACCTGGGTGGCCTCGAATCGGTCCGGTTCGTAGACCGGCGTCGTCCGGAACACCCGGGCGAGGAGCGAGCGCCGCTCGGCGGCGTTGAAGAATGCACTGGGGCGGAAGAACTTTCGCACGAGTCGCGCGGGAAGGTGATCCACGGGTAGCACCACCTCGCGCCGCTCGAGCCGGCCGCGCTCGCGCTGCCACACGCGCGTGACGACGTCGCGCTGGGCGTCCACCTGGGCCAGGCTCGGGTGCCAATCCCCCTGGTAGGCGCGGAGATAGGCGAGCAACGCGTCGATAATGCCCTCGACGTCGCCCGCGGCGGACAGCTGGTCGCAGACGTCCCGAAGCTGGATCTTCGCCATGGTGCGATTCCCCCGATGCTGGTACGCGAGACGGATAGTCCGCTGAGACATGGCAATGCTCGTGCCCGGTTGGATATTGCGTACTGCCCGCCTCACGCGGACTGCCCGGTCGGCTGCGGCCAGCTGGTAAAACTTCTACAGTGGTCGAATCCGCGTGGTTCCGGTCCGCCTGCAAGGAGCGTGTCATGCCTCGCCTGATCGCCGATCGTCCTGTCCTTCACATGACCTCTGAGCTGGGCCGCGTCATGGCCGCGGCACGTGCGCGCGAGCAAGCCGGCGAGCGCGTGCTGCACCTGGAACGCGGCGAACCCGACTTCGACACGCCACCGCACATCGTCGAAGCCCTGGCGAAGGCCGCGCGCGACGGCTACACGCACTATCCCGATGCGCGCGGCGAGCGGTCGCTGCGCGAGGTACTGGTGGACAAGCTCGCGCGCGAGAACGGCATCACCACGCACGTGGACGACCTGGTGGTGACCGCGGGGGGCACGCACGGGCTCTACCTGGCGCTCCAGTGCCTGCTCTCGGCTGGCGACGAGGTACTGGTGCTGTCGCCGCACTGGATGGCGCTCCCGAAGCTGGTGGGCTTCGCCGCGGGTGCCAGCTATCGCACGCTGCCCGTCTACCTGGAGCTCCAGGCCGAGGCGTGGACGCCGGCCGAGTTCGCGGACCGGCTGCGCGCGGCACTCCAGCCCGCGACGCGCGGCATCTACTTGAACACGCCCAACAACCCGACCGGCGCGGTGGTGTCGCGCGAGCACCTGGCGGCACTCGCCCAAGTGGCGATCGAGCGCGACCTGTGGGTGCTGTCGGACGAGGCCTACGAGCACCTCACTTACGATGGCGCGCAGCACGTCTCGCTGGCGTCGCTGCCGGGCATGGCCGAGCGCACCGTGTCCGTCTACACGTTCTCCAAGACCTACGCCATGACCGGCTGGCGCGTCGGCTACGTTGCATCGCCGGAGGCGATGCGAAATGTCATGGCCCCGCTGCTCGCGTTCTACACGACGCACGGCGTGTTCCCCGCGGCGCAGATCGCCGCGCGCGAGGCGGTGACCGGGCCTCAAGACGCCGCGGCGCGCATGCGCGCCGCCTACGACGAGCGTCGCCGGTTGCTGCTGGACGGACTCGCGGGCGGCACAGCCGTATACGCACCGGTGCCGAAGGGTGCCTTCTATGCGTTCGCGAACGTGTCGGTCGCGCGCGGTGGGCGCGACCTGTGGGCGATGATCGACGAGTGGCTGGGCTTCGGCGTTGCGGCACTCCCGGGCACGGCGTTCGGGCCGGAGTACTCCGACTGGGTGCGACTGTCGCTGGCGACGCGTGCCGAGGACGTGGCCGAAGCGGCGCGGCGCATCGCCCAGCATGCTGGCGCGGGAGCACGGGCATGAGTGGCGAGACAGGCGGCGGCTGGTGCCCGGAGTGCGGCGAGCACTATGGCCCGGAGACCGTGGCGTGCCCCGACTGTCGCGCCATGCTCGCGGACGCGCCGCCGCCGCACCCGGGGCCTCCCGTGGTGGTACACCGCGTGCCCGACGCCGCCGCGGGCGCGCTGCTCGCGGGCGTGCTCGAACATAGCGGCGTGCGCGCCTACCTGCGCAGCACCGCGCTGCCCGGCTATGGCGACGTGCGCCGCGACTGGAGCACGACCGCGTGGGGCGAGTTGATGGTGGCGCCCGATGACGCCGACGAGGCGCGCGAGCTGATCGCCGACTACCTAGCGGGACTTGAGCGCGGCGGCAGCGTGCGCGACGAGGACGTCGAGGGGGGGGCGGCTCCGTAGCCGCGCCCGGCTACTCCTCGTCGTCCAGCACGACCCCAGGGCCGGCCGGCGCCTCGCCGTCCGACTCCTCGCCGTCAACTTCCATGTCCTCGAGCAGGAAGGTGCCGTTCAGGTTCTGCGGCAGGATGACGCGCGAGAGCGCGCAGGCGAACACCTCGTCCATGGTCTCGACGGCGATCAGCTCGAGCTTGTCGCGCACGTCGAGCGGGATGTCGTCCACGTCCTTCAGGTTCCCGGCCGGGAACATGAGTGCGCGGAATCCCGCGCGATAGGCCGCCAGCGACTTCTCGCGCATGCCGCCCACCGGCAGCACCTTGCCGCGCAGGCTCACCTCGCCGGTCATGGCGATGTCGTGGTGGATGGCGCGGTCGGAGAGCACCGACGCCACGACGAGGCCGACCGTGATGCCGGCCGACGGGCCGTCCTTGGGCACACCCGCGGCCGGGAAGTGCACGTGGATGTCGAAGCGGCCGAACGCGTCGGCCGGAATGTCGAGCGCCGCGGCGCGCGAGCGCACGTACGAGTGCGCCGCCTGCACCGACTCCTTCATGACGTCGCCCAGCTGCCCGGTCAACACGACGCGGCCCACACCCGGCATCTTGATGGCTTCCACCACCAGCACCTCGCCGCCGGCCGCGGTCCAGGCGAGGCCCATGGCCACGCCCACCTCGTCCTCCTTGCCGGCCATCTCGGGCTGGTACATGCGATGGCCGAGGTAGTCCTCGAGCTGTTCCGGACGCACAGTGTGCCGGCGCGGATCGCCCGTGGCGCGCGAGCGCGCCACCTTGCGACAGATGGTGGCGATCTGGCGGGCCAGCGCACGCACGCCGGCCTCGAGCGTGTAATGGCGCACGAGCGAGCGCACGGTCTCGTCGGCGAGCGTCAGGTCGCGCCCCGTGAGCCCATGCTCGATGAGCTGGCGCGGCAGCAGGAAGCGACGCGCGATCTCGAGCTTCTCGTCCTCGGAGTAGCCCGGCACCTCGATGACCTCGATGCGCTCTTGCAGCGCGTCCGGCACCATCTCCAGCTGGTTCGCGCACATGATCACCACCGCGTGCGACAGGTCGATGGGGAGCCCGAGGTAGTGATCGGTGAACTGCGACGCGCTGTCGGGGTCCAGCAGTTCCAGAAGCACTTCGGCCACGCCGTGCCCGCCCTCGCCCACCAACCGGTCCACGCCGTCGATCAGCAGCACCGGATTGCGCACGCCGGCGGCCCGCACCGCGCGCAGGATCTTGCCGGGCTGTGCCCCCGGCGTGGTGCGTGGCTCGCCCACCAGTTCGGCGGCGTCCGAGGTGCCCGACACGTTGACGCGCGCGAAGGGCCGGCGCAGCGCGCGCGCCATCTCGGCCCCGAGCGACGTCTTGCCGGTGCCGTGCGGGCCTACCACGCACAGCGCGGGCCCGGGCAGGTCGTGCTTCAACCGGCGCACGGCGAGATATTCGAGGATGCGCTCTTTCGCCTTGGTGAGGCCCAGGTGTTCCTGCTCCAGCTCGGCCTGCACGTGCCGCAGGTCGGCGTCCTCGCCCGCGGCTGTCTCCCACGGCGTGCTCCACAGCCACTGGAGGTAGGCGCGCACCTGTGCTGCCTCGGGCGAGCCGGTGGGCAACCGCCGCAGCCGGTCCATCTCGCGCTGGGCGCAGCGCGAGACCTCGGCGGGCAGCGAGCCGGCCGGCGCTGGGCGCACGCCCGGGTGCGTGCCTTCGGGCGCGCGCAACGACGGCGCTTCGAGCGCGGCGGTG
Organism: uncultured bacterium; assembly: GCA_964418975.1. Classification (GTDB taxonomy): domain Bacteria; phylum Eisenbacteria; class RBG-16-71-46; order RBG-16-71-46; family RBG-16-71-46; genus JAIOPA01. The sequence goes on from CAYQNV010000101.1 coordinate 34,662, forward strand.
GCGCGGAGCGTGCGGCGAGGCTGCGCTGGACGGTTGCGGGACGGCCGGGCCATGGGCCCTCCGTGGCGGTGGGGTAGCGGCTGCGGGGGAACGCCGGGGCTCGGTCCTCCGGGCCCCAAGCCTAAAGACATGCAAGCGGGCTGCCGGAGTTGCGATCGCGCCCTCGACGGTCGCGCAGGGGCCGCAAGCGCCTGTGGTCGCAAGGGTTCGCGGTCGGCTCGAAGCGCGAACGCGCGAATCTCCCGGCATCCACGGCGAACGCGATGCGAGCGCGGCGGTTGGCGCGTGGGGCAGAGGGCGCTGCCGGCGTGTGGGACGTGCGGCCTGCAAGCACGCGTTGCAGTAAGCGAAAACCCCGCGCCCTGTGGGGCGCGGGGTCTCGCTGCGAGCGAAGGCTATCCGAACTACCGGTAGATCGCCTTCACACTTCCCCACGTGGACGACCGCGTGGGTGTCACCTGACAGGTCGGGTTGAACGACGAGCTGTTCCGCGGCACGGGATTGGACGTGACGGTGAAGTCTGTCGAATTGTTGTCGGTGTCCGCCATGCCGCCATTGTTGCGCACTACAGCCTGGACGTTCGAAGGCCCGGCGACCGCCGTGACCTCCGGGCAGCCCGACGTTCCGAAGGCGACCTTGTCGATCAAACCGGTCTCGGCGCCGCACGCGACACTCGCGTTGGGCGTGGAGAACACAGCCACCTTGCCATTGGACTGGCCGATGGACGGACCACTCGCCTGGATTAGGTCCGCAGTCACCGGCAGCGCGGCGCCCGCCGTGCCGGCGCTGCCCGTCTGGATGAGGAAGTAGCTGCACGGTTGGATGATCGTGCCCGCCGGGATGTTCACGATGTTCGCAGCCGAGCTGCCCCAGAGGCCCGTGGGCGAGCCATACTCGACCGCCCAGCCGCCGATGTTCACCGGGCTGGCGGAGAAGTTGAAGAGTTCGATGTAATCGCTGTTGTACAGCGTGCTCGAGCCGCCGCCGCCGCCGTACACCTGGCTGATTCGGACTGCGTTCGAGGCGAATGCCGGAGCGGCGCATACGGTGAGCAGCGCCAGGATGGTAGCGAAACGCTTCACGTGGGACTCCTTTCGGCTGTGGATACCATGGTGCGTCCCCGTCGGGGGCTGAAGCGGAACACCGGGACCGACGCAACCACGGCACGCCTACGGGAGTCTGCAGGGGGCATGGGCGCAATCGGGACACATGAAAGATGCGGGAATTTCCCATGAGTGGCAAGGGGAGAATGGCTTGGCGCCATTAGTTTCGCGGTGGAAACGCATATTGCCAAACTTCACGATGCACGCGTTAACGGCTTGCGGTCAGTTGGGAGAGTGGCCCCTTCGGCCGAGGTGGTGCCCCAGCCACTTGGGTTGGAGGCGCTTGGGGCGCCCGGGCTAGCCCGGGCGAGCTGGCCGGAGCGATGTCCACAACATCCGCGCCGCATTGGCCAGCAGGAACACGGCGAAGCCGCGGGCCAGCGCGGCCTGCGGAAGCCGTTGCGCCACAAGCGAGGCCAGCGGCGCCCCGATCAACGCGCCCAGCGCCAATCCTGGGAGAAGTCGGGGTACCACATTGCCGAGCCGATGATGCTCGAGCGCCCCGAACGGCGCCGTCACCAGGATGAGTGCCAGGCTCGTGCCCTGGGCCAACTGTTGCGACATGCCGAACAGGAGCGTCAGCGCCGGAACCGCGACGATGCCGCCCCCCACTCCCATGTACCCCGCGAGCAAGCCCACCACGGCCCCGACCACGAGCGAGAGCAGTGTGCCGGTGAGACCGGTGAGCGCATGGTCGGCCGAGCCCACCGGCGCCTGCCACACGATACGCGCCGCCACCACCAACAGAAGTACCGCGAATGCGACGGTCAGGTGCTCGCTTCGGGTGCGCGCCGCGAGTCGCGCGCCGGCCCGGGCGGCGAACACGCTCGCCACCGACATGAGCGCGGCCGGCAGCCACGCCACGTTGCCATTCACGCCATACACCACCAGTCCGGCGACAGCGGTGGCGCCGATCGCGGCGAGCGACGTGCCGTGCGCCTGGTGCTGCGTGAGCGCGAAGATTCCCGTGAGCATGGGCACCAGCACGATGCCACCGCCCACACCGAACAGCCCGCCCGCGAGCCCGGCCACGAACCCCGCGACCGCGGCCAGCCACCCCCCGCGCGCTGACGCATCGCGCGCGCTCATGTCACAGCCGCGTCGAGGTCGCGGTGGGTTGCTGCGCCTTCTGCAACAGGCGCACGGTGTCCGCAAAGCGCGTGGCGTTCGTCGGCGCGCCCAGCACCACCGCGATGAGATCGCGCCCCTGCGAACGCACCCAGGTGGCGAAGCAATAGCCCGCCTCGCGGATGAAGCCGGTCTTGCCGCCCAGCACCTCGTAGCGACCGTAGAGCAGCCGGTTGGTGTTGCCGATCATGTGCCGGCGGCGCTGCGTGCGGAACTCGTGCGAGCGCGTGGTGGTGATCTCGGCGATCAGCGGCTCGTTCGCCGCGGCGTGCAGCAGTCGGGCCACATCGGAGGCGGTGGAGACGTTGCGCTCGTCGAGCCCGGTGAACTCCGTGAAGCGGGTGCCGGTGAGCCCCAGCTCGACCGACTTCAGGTTCATGCGCGCGATGAAGTCCTCCGCCGGCAGCCCCGACTCGCGCGCCAGCACGCGCGTGGCGACGTTGTCGGAGCACATCAGGCTCATGCGCAGCAGTTCGCCGAGCGGCGCATGCTCGCCGCGGCGCAACTGGGTCTGGCCGCCGCCGCGGATCTCGACCGGCGTGACCTCGACTTCGCGCTTGAGGTCGGGCTTCTGCTCGAGGAACACCATCGTGGTCATGAGCTTGGTGAGGCTGGCGATGGGCACCGAGCTCGACGCGCGCTTCTCGAACAGCACCTCGCCAGTCTTGGGATCGAGCAGGATCGCGTTGCGCGAGTAGACACCGTCCGCCGGCAGCACCCGGCGGCGGCGCGCACGGCGGCGGCGACGGGTCGCGGCGGGCGCAGCCGTCGTGGTGCGGGCCGCCAGCGTCACGGGACCCGATGCGGGGGTGGGCGTGGGGGCGGCCTCGGCCATCGTGGCCAATGAGACCAGCAGGGCGGCGACGTGGGTCGCGCCCGGCGCTCGGAAACGCATGAAATAGCCTCCTCGAGGTCCCGGGGGGAGCTCCGGGATCCGAAACCATCCTTGGTATCGGCAGGTGTATTCGGGTGAGGTTAGCTGTGGCTTGCGCGGTCGGTCAACGCGTGACATGCAAGGGCGGCGTGCAGTCCGCAACGTGACAATCGCATGACCGCCCAGTGGACCGTCACGAGCCGTCGCCGGAACTGCGCCAAAGCCGCGGCGGCAAGCGTGTCGGCCTCCGCGAACTCGGCCAGGCGGCGTGGTTCCTTGCAAGCTTCGGTCCGGGGGCGGAAATGCCTTACGAGGCAATGTGCGGCCGTGGTAGCGTTTGCGCGGCGGAATCGTACGCAATGCGTTTTACGCAAGCGAAGGGCTCATGCGGACCGTACTCGTCTCATGGCTTGCCGTCCTGGCGCTCGCCTCCGACACGATCTCCCCCCCGGTGGCCAGCGCGGCGGTCGTCGACTTCGAGATCCCGATCCTCTCGGGTCCGTCCGTTCCATTCGATCCCTATGTCGCCAGCGGGGTGACGTTTTCCGGAGTCGTGAGGGGACTCACTCTCGTCCGCGAGGCGGCCATCTTCAACTGCCGCGGCGCCTCCAGCACGAATCAGCTCGTCATGTCAGACACCTACGCCATCTGGGCGGCTCCGGCAACGATCCGGGCCGATCTCATTGGCGTTCTCGGCCCCCCCGTGACGGCGGTGAGCGTTCGCGTGGGGGCCACCAACGGCGACATCGTCGTGGCTTGGCTGCGTTTATTCAACGCCTCAGACGTGCTCGTCGGCTCGGCGAGCCACTACCTCTTCCTCACCTGCCCGTTCATGTCTGGAGGTACGCTGGCCGCGATCGCCACCGAGCCGGTGGCCTACGCGCTGATCTCCGCCGAGTTGCAACCTAGCGTCGACTGCCTCGAGTGCACGAGCAGCATCGCCATCGACGACTTCGAGTTCGGCGATGCGACCGTCGGGACGGTGCCGGCGACCTGGGGAAGCCTCAAGCTCCGCTACCGGTAAGGCTCGATCCCGTCCGGCGCATCGCCACGCACGCGTAGCTGAAGCGTCAGAAGCGCCCGACCACTCACGGGCTCGGGAGCAACATCCGCCGGAAGTGCCCCAATGCCGCGGCGGCAAGCGTGTCAGCCTCCACGAACTCGGCCAGGCGGCGCGGTTCCTTGCAAAGTTCGGTCCGGGACGGAAGCTCGCGGCGCAGGAGTGTTTCGACGCTCGCGAGCCGGTCCTCGAACGACGAGCCGTCCGGCGGCGGGGTTCCCCGCAGCAGCACCGCCGCACCGCGCAACGCCTCGGGCACGGCGCGCAACTGGCGCGTGGCGCGATGCGTGCGGGAGCAGCCGCCCGCCGGGCCCTCCGCGAACGGCGCCCGTGCTGCCGCCGCCACCATGTCGAGCCACAGCAGTGCGTCGCGCCGCAGCGCGCCGCCGGGCGCGGTCTCGGCGATCTCGTGCGCGAGGCGCGCGCGCAGCGTGTCGGCGCGCGCGCCCGCTGGCAGCGCGCCCGCCCGCTCGAGCAGCGCACGCAGCGTGCGCACGTGCGCATCGGCGGTCGCCTCGGACAGCGCCGCGAACCCCTGCGGATGGCGCACCCGCACGTTCCAGCGCGCGGCGAGATCGGGGCGATGTCGCACGAGGAGTTGCGCGTGCCGCGACTCGATCCGCTCGAGTTCCGTGGCGGCCGGCGCGGCCGCGCGCGAGGGCAGCGTCGCCAGGCACAGCAGCGCGGCGAATCCGATGCACAATCGCGATGCGGGTCTCATGGCCGTGGGGCGACCGTCTCCACCAGCATGAACGGGTCGTCGATCTTGAGCGGCGTGGCGGACAGGAACGCCTGCGCGTAACGCACTCCCACCTGCCAGCCCCAGTAGCGGGCATAGGCCTCGAACGCCTCGCGTGGGTGCGGCAGGTGTTCGGGTCGCGGCCGATCGGGGTGGTAGAACTGCGACTGGTGGCAGTCGATCGCCGCGAGCCACTCCTCCACGTGCGGCGTGATATCCACGATGAACGTGGGCTTGGTCCCGGGCGGGATGAAGTAGAAGTAGATCGCCCGGGCCTGGAACGGCTCGCCCTCGCACGGCGCCTTGGCGAGGTGCGCCAGGTTGAACGCGTTCGCCACGATCTGTCCCGACTTGTAGTGATCGTTATGTCCAAGGCCGCGCCCGATCGGCAGATCGTAATACGGCGACAGGATGATCTGCGGCCGGTGCCGCCGGATCACGCTCGCCACCTTGCAGCGATTCTCGAATGTGTCCTCCACCCGGCAGTCGCCCAGGTCCAGGCACTCGCGCACGTCGAGCTTGAGCAACTCGCCCGCCCGGCGGCCCTCTTCGGCGCGGATCTCCGGTGTTCCCCAGCCCATGTCCCCGGAGGTCATGTCGATGATGCCCGTGGTCCGGCCGCGGTCCTTGAGCTTCCGCAGCAGGCCCCCGGCACCGATCTCGGCGTCGTCGGGATGGGGGCCGAAGGCGAGGATATCCACGGGCATGCGCGCTCCGGGAGGAGGGAGGAACGCCGGCGTCGCGCCGGCAGGTGCGTTGAGGGATGCGCTGGGGGATGGGGCACTATAGCGAGGGCGCGAGCGGCCGCCAATCCGCTATCCTAGGCGTGCGACTCTTCCTTCCACGCGAGAACCCGATGCTCTATTTCGCGTACGGCTCCAATCTCGATCCGCAGCAGATGCGGCAACGCTGCCCCGGCCATACGGTCGTCGGGCTGGCCGAGTTGCGCGACCACAAGTTGGGTTACCCGCTCACGTCGCACGATTGGGGCGGCGGCGTCGCCAGCTTGAGTGTGGCGCACGGTGACAGTGTGTGGGGCGCGGTGTACCAGTTGACCGAGGCGGACTTTGCGGCACTCGACCGCTACGAGCACTTCGTGGCGCCCGGCGACCAGCACAATCTGTACGACCGCGAGACCGTGTCGGTGCAGCTCGTGCGCGCGGACGACGGCTCGTTCCCGAGGCGGCTGCGCGCGTGGACCTACCTCGCCCAATCCGCGAACCCGTCGCCGCCGTCGCGGCGCTATCTCGACACCATCCTCGGCGGCGCCCGCCACCACAAGCTGCCGGACGACTACGTGGCGAGACTCGCGGCGACCCCGGTGGTGGACTGACACCCGCAGCGCCATGGACACCTCTCTCGTCGGACGTACGCTCGCGCGCTACCGGGTGGTGGAGCGCCTGGGTGAGGGCGGCATGGGCACGGTGTTCCGCGCCTGGGATGAACGCCTCGAGCGTGACGTCGCGTTGAAAGTGCTGTCGCCGCGGATCCTCGCGCATCCGGAGGCGCGCGGTCGGCTGCGCGAGGAGGCGCGGCTGCTGTCGCAGCTCGACCATCCGGGCATCGCCACCGTGCACGACTTCGACACGCACGACGGCGTGGATTTCCTGGTGATGGAGTTGGTGCGCGGGCAGACGATGGCGCATCGCATTGCGCGCGGGCTCGTGCCCGAACCCGAGGCCATCGACCTGGCTCTCCAGATCTGCGAAGCACTCGAGGCGGCGCACGAACGCGGCATCATCCACCGCGACCTGAAGCCCGCGAACGTCATGCTCACCGCGCGCGGGCGGGTGAAGGTGCTGGATTTCGGGCTCGCCACCTGCTGCCGCGAGGACGACGGCTCGATGAGCGAAGCGGTCACGCGGCCCGTGGCGCTCGAGGGGACCGTGCCGTACATGGCGCCGGAGCAACTGCTCGGGCGGTCGGTGGACGAGCGCACCGACGTGTTCGCGCTGGGTGCGATGCTCTACGAACTACTCACCGGCGCTCCGCCGTTCCACGGCCCGGTCCTGCCGGCCGTCACCGACGCCATCCTGCACCAGGCCGTGATCGCACCCGGGCTGGTGCGAAGCGGGCTCTCGCCCGGCCTCGACGCGGTGGTGCTTCGCTGCCTCGAGAAGCGCGGCGAGGATCGCTACCCTGATGCGCGCGCCGTGGCCGACGACTTGCGGCGCGTGGCGGCCGGCGCCGAGATCGAGCGCCCGGTGCGGAGCGCCGCACGAGCGCGCGAACGAGACCCCGAGGCGCACCGCGCCTACCTGCGCGGGCGGCGCCAGTGGAGCAAACGCACGCGCGCCGGGCTCATGCAGGCGATCGAGCAGTTCGAGGCGGCCATCGACCGCGATCCCGAACACGCGCTCGCCTGGTCCGGTCTCGCCGACTCCTACGTCATCCTCGCACCCTGGCTCCCGCCGCGCCTCGGCTACCAGAAATCCGTGGCCGCCGCGAGACGCGCACTGGAGCTGGACGCTCGCTCGGCCGAGGCGCACACGTCGCTCGCGTTCACGAGGCTGTTCATGGACTGGGACTTCACTGCGAGCGAGGCCGGCTTCCGCCGCGCGCTCGAGCTGGACCCGACCTACGCCACGGGCCACCAGTGGTATGCGGAGCTGCTCACCGCGCTCGGCCGCTTCGACGAGGGGATCGCGGAAGCGCGCGCGGCCGAGGAGCTGGACGCGCTCTCCTACGCCATGCCGACCACGATGGTGAACGTGTTCTATTACGCGCGGCGCTACGACGAGGCGCTCGAGCATCACCGGCGCATGATCGCGCTCGGCTCGCCGGACAGCGGGCTCGGCGGCATCGCCGACCGCGCCCGCGTGCTGGAGCAGTGCGGCCGGCCGAGGGAGGCGATCGCCGAGTATCAAGCGGTGCTCGAACGTGACGACGATCCGCGAATCCATGCCGGGCTCGCGTGCGCGTACGCGGTCGCCGGGCTCCCGGCGCCGGCGCGCGAGGAGCTGGCGCGACTCGAGGCCTTGCCGCTCGAGCGACACGTGCCGCCTTACGCCCTGGCCGGGCCGCTCGCGCTGCTCGGCGACCTGGACGGCGCGTTCGCCAAGCTCGAGCAGGGTTTCACCGCGCGCGACCGGGCGATGATCTGGCTGTGCGTGAATCCGCGATTCGACCCGCTGCGCGCCGACGAGCGCTACGCGTCACTGGTGGAGCGCATGGGATTCCCCGAACCCGGCCGGCTCGCGGTCGTCCGCTGAGGCGACGAGTTAGCGGCCGCGTCGTGCCAGCGCGGAGACGTCGCGATCGAGTTGGGCGCGGAGCGTGCGCCAGGCCGCACGCACATTCGTGACATTGGCGCGCGCGTAGGCGTGCGCCACGCGCGGATCGCTCGCCGCGAGCCGCGTCATACTGGCGAAGCCGGGGCCCGAGAGCCGCGCGCGTGCGGCAGCGGCGCCAAGCCGTGCCAGCGCGCGCGACACGAGCCACGGCAGGTGGCTGGTGCGGGCGAGGGCGTCGTCGTGGCGTGCGGGGGTCACCACGCGTGGCTCGGCGCCCAGGTCGCGGAGCAGCGCACGCACCACGGCCGGCACCGGTCCGCGCACGAGAAGCAGCGCGAACGGAGCGCCGTGAAAGAGCCGCGCCGACGCCCCGGCGAGGCCACGACGCTCGTTGCCCGCGAGCGGGTGCCCGCCCACCGCGCGCACGCGTTTCGAAGCACGCACCAGCGCCGCGGTGACGCCGCCGCCGCGCGCGCTGCCGGTGTCGAGTAGCACGGCGCCCGCCGGGAGCGCCGCCGCCGCCCGGCTAAGCGCCCCGGGCAACACGTCGACCGGCACCGCCACCACCGCCAGTTCGGCCCCACGGCAGGCGGCGGCGAGCGAGCTTGCGACCTCGTCCACCACACCGCGAGCGAGTGACTCGCGCCGCGCGTTCGCGCGCGTGTCGAAGCCCACGCGATACCAACCACCCGAGTCCTCGAGCGCCAGGCCGATCGATCCACCGATCTGCCCGAGCCCGATGATCGCGATGCGTCGCGCGCGACCGCGGCGACGTCGTGCCAGCGGGGGAGCGACCGCGACGAGATCGGGTCGCAGTGCGGCCGCTCCGTCCAGGTACACCGGGATCAGGCGCGCGCCGCGCGGCACGTCACGCACCGTGAGCAGCACGCGGACGATCCTGCGCGGTGCCTCCGGCACCGCCAGTTCAACGGCGCCGAGCAGCGGCACGTCGATCCAGCCCAAGCGTCGCGCGGCGTGCGCGGGGAAGTCTGCGGTCAGGTCGGGCGTGGCGGTGAACAGCGCGCTCACCAAGCGCTCCGGCGTCAGGGCGTTACGCGTGAGCAGAGCCTCCAGCAACCGGGCGGTCGCTTCACGGATGTCGGCGGCGCGATTGGCGCCGACCGAGATGGCGCCACGCACGGCGGCGACGGTGGTCCGGGGCATGGGATTCCTCCAGCGGGGGTCGGGGCGCGGGGCGCGGCCCACGCCCGGGGGAACTCGCGTCGATCAGCGGGCCGCGTGCGCCGGACTGGGCGACAACGCGCCCGGAAGCTCGTAGAGCTGCGCGAAATACTCGCGGATCATGCGTTCGGAGCTGAACCGCTCCTGCGCCATCACCACACTCGCCCGCATCATGCGCGACCACTGCTTGCGGTCGGCCCACACCGGCAGCACGCGCTGTTCGAGTGTGTCGTAGAGATCGTCGAGGTCGCGCGCGTCATCGCCCGGCTCGCCGCGGCCCACCGCGAAGCCATTGACGCCGTCCTCGCACGCCTCGGGCCACCAGCCGTCCAGGATACTCACGTTCAGCACACCGTTCATGGCTGCCTTCATGCCCGACGTGCCGCACGCCTCGAGCGGACGCACCGGGTTGTTGAGCCAAACGTCACAGCCGCGCGTGAGCAGCCGGCCCAGCGCCATGTCGTAGTTCTCGAGGAACAGCACCCGGCCCGGATGCTGGCGCGCGCCCTGCACCAGGCGCGCCACCATGTTGTGACCATTCATGTCGTCCGGGTGCGCTTTGCCCGCGAACAGCACCCGCACGTGGTGCTGACCGAGCAGCGCTTCGAGTCGCTTCTCGTCCCGCAGCAGGAGGTCGCTGCGCTTGTAGCCCGCCGCGCGCCGCGCGAAGCCCACCAGCAACGCCTCGGGCTCGAGCGCCACGCCGTGCCGGCGCCGGACCTCGGCCAGAAGCTGTGCCTTGAGCCGCACGTGCGCGTCCCACAGCCGTGCCAGGTCGTCGCCCGCGTCGCGCACCTCGGGCGCTTGCCACGTGGGCGCATGCACGCCGTTGGTGATGGCGCCGATGGGGCAGGCGCCCGACACGTCCTGCCACATCGCGCGCGCCGTCTCGCCGTGCAGTTGCGCCACGGCGTTCGCGGCGCGGGACAGGCGCAGCCCGGCCACCGTCATGCTGAACGGGTCGCCGCCGATGGCGCGCATCTCCGCGCCCGAGAGCTGCAGGCATGCGCCCATGCGGCGCAGGTCGGCGAGCGCATGCTGCTCGTTGCCGGCGCGCACCGGTGTGTGCGTGGTGAACACCGTCTGCTGCCGCACGCGCGCCCACGCCTCGGGGAACTGCAGTCCCGCCTCCATGAGTTCGGCGATGCGCTCGAGCCCGGCGAACACGGCGTGGCCCTCGTTGAAGTGGTACGTGTGCACGTTCAGGCCCAGCCAGCCCAGCGCGCGCACGCCGCCGATGCCGAGCAGCAACTCCTGCGCAATGCGCGTGTCAGTGCCCGCCTCGTAGAGCCGGTGCGTGATCCAGCGGTCTTCTCGTCTCAGCGGTTCCAACAAGTAGAGCGGCACGTGCCCGTAGCGTTCGGTCACCCACACGCGCACCGGCACTTCCTGGCCGCGCACGCGCACGCGCACGCGCACGCCGGTGTCCGACAGGAACCCGGTGTCGTAGGCCGGATACTCCTCGTACGGCCGCCCGTCGGCGCCGATCCGCTGCACGCAGTAGCCGCGCTCCCACAGCAGGCCGACCGCCACCATGGGCAGGTTCAGGTCGTGCGCGGCCTTGATGTAGTCGCCGGCCAGGATGCCGAGGCCGCCCGCGTAGATGGGGAACGACTCGTGCAGCCCGTACTCCATGCAGAAGTAGGCCACGCACGGCACGCGAGAACGGATCTGGTTCACTCGGGTCACGGGGAGCGGCCGTCAGGCCGGCCGGGTCATGACCGTGGTTTCGGCACCGTTGCTCTCTTCCATCACCCAGCGCACGGACTTGGAGCACGGGCAGGTGCCGCCCAAACGCTTGAGCTTGGGCATCGCCTTCACGCCCTGCTCCACCGTGAGCGTGCCCGCCACCACCTGCCGCAGCGCCTCGGCGTACAGGCGCAGGTCGCGGCTGGCGATATAGCCGTCGTTCAGGTGGTGCGACAGGTAGCGCAGGTAGCTGTCTGCGTCGGGGAACACCTCGCCGTCCACGCCCACCAGTTGGAACGCGGGTTCGCCCTTGCGACGGAAGAACCGCGAGTCCGGCAGGTGCAAGATGGCTGCGTAGGCCAGTCCGCGATGCGAGCCGCGCGAGCGTTCGAGTTCGTCGATGACCGCCTCGACCTTGTCGGGCGAGTATTCGGGGAAGCGCGCGCGCACGAAGCGCGTATTGATGTCGCGGAGCATCTTGCGCACTTCCTCGATGTACTGGTTCACCGCGTCGCGGTTGTTCAAGTCCTTGAACCCGAACTGGATGTTCTTCTGGCCGCCACGTTCGTCGCCAAACATCTCGAGCGCGCGCGGGAACCACTTGTTGATGGAGTGCTGCACCAGCTCGAGGTTCGCGAGCGGATCGCCCTTTGCGGCGCGCTCGGCGAACCGGCGCAGCGGGATGACGCCGGCGGCCAGGTGGAACGCCTCCTCGCGCAACATCGGCGGCATGCTATCGGCCATCGGCTTATAGGCGCACACCTTCTGCATCGTGAGCTGGTACTTGCCGACGCGGTCGATGAACGCCGCGAACGTGATGTTGTCCATGAACGAGTCGTA
>CAYQNV010000102.1:0-3510 GCA_964418975.1 uncultured bacterium
CACCTACCCCGCGGGCATCGCAGAACTGAGCCGCCAGTTCCTGCGCCAGCCCAAGGAAGTGAAGCTGCTCGAGCAGCAAGCGCCCACGAAAATCCGTCAGGTCTTCTACCAGGTCGACGAGGGCGAGCGGCTTGCGTCCGTCGCGCGCCTGCTCGATCACTACCGACCCGTCAGCACGCTGGCTTTTTGCAACACCCGGCAGCAGTGCCGCGACCTGCTCGCGCTGTTGCAGGAGCGCGGCCTCGTCGCGCTGGCGCTGCACGGCGAGCTGGAGCAGGTCGAGCGCGACCAGGTCCTGGTGCAGTTCGCCAACCGCAGCTGCTCGGTCCTGGTGGCCACCGACGTCGCCGCGCGCGGGCTCGACATCGCGCAGCTAGAGGCCGTGATCAACGTCGACATCACGCCGGATCCCGGGGTGCACATCCACCGCATCGGCCGCACGGGCCGCGTCGACGAGGAGGGCTGGGCGCTGAGCCTGGCCAGCGCGCGGGAGCTGGGCCACGTGGGCCGGATCGAAGCAGCGCAGGGCGTCCAGTTCGAGTGGCAGAGCCTCGCCGGTCCGGAGGCCGCCGGTCGCGAGCCGCTGGTGCCGCCGATGGTCACGCTGCAGATCCAGGGCGGGCGCAAGGAGAAGATCCGCGCCGGCGACGTGCTGGGCGCGCTCACCGGCACGGCGGGTTTCGGCGCCGCCCAGGTGGGCAAGATCCACGTGAACCAGTTCTCCACGTACGTGGCCGTCGAGCGCGAGATCGCGAGCGCGGCCCTGCAGAAGCTGGCGGCGGGCAGGGTGAAAGGCAGGGCCGTGAAGGTGCGCCTGCTGGGAGCCTGCGAGCGCTGAGAATGCCCTCGGCGGGTAGTCTCCTCCGCGTGAGCGAACGTTTCGTGGTGGACGAACCCGCGCGGCTGCTCGAGTTCCTGCGAGGCCGCTTGCCCGCCTGGAAGCGCTCGACGCTCGAGCAGCGCGTGCGCGCCGGGTGCGTCCGCGTGAACGGCGCCGCCGTGCGGCGCAACGACGTGCTCGCGGCCGGCGACGAGGTGTGCGTCACCGGCCTGGGCGAGGGTGAAGGGCCGCGCGCGCCGGGGGGGCTCGTGATCCTGCACTCGGACGAGGAGCTGGTGGCCATCGACAAGCCGGCCGGGCTCCTGTCGGTGGGCACGGAGCATGAACGCGAGCGCACGGCCCTGTCGTTGCTGCGCTCGTCGCTCTCGCGGCCCGGGAAGCCGGCCTCGCTGTGGCCCGTCCATCGTCTCGATCGCGAGACGTCCGGCGTGCTCCTGTTCGCGCGCACGCGGGCAGCGCGCGCTGCAGTCCAGGCGCGCTGGAGCGAGGCGCGCAAGCTCTACCTCGCGATCGTCAGCGGCGCGCCCGCGCCGGCCAGCGGTACGATCGAGCAGCCGTTGTTCGAGGACGACAACCTCTTCGTCCGCGTCGGCGCGCGCCCCGGGGCGAAGCCGTCGAGCACGCGCTACGCGACCCGCGCGGTCGAGGGCGGTCGCGCGCTGCTCGAGGTCGAGCTCGACAGCGGGCGCAAGCACCAGATCCGCGCGCACCTCGCCTGGCTCGGCCATCCGCTCGTGGGCGATGCTCGCTACGGGGTCGCGGGGCCCCGTCTGGGGCTGCATGCGCTTCGCCTCGGCGTGCCGCATCCGGCGCTGGAACGCGAAATCGTGTTCGAGGCCGCGCCGCCGCGCGAGTTCCTGGCGCTCCTGCGCGCGCCCGCGCCGTGAATGCGGCCGGCGCCCGAGACGGCGCTGGCCTCGTGGCCTACAACAGCTTCTCGATGTCCGGTGCGCTCTTCCCCGGGGCGAGGTTCGGCGCGTGGCGCTCCACCACAGCGCAGTTGCGGTCAACGAGGAACTTCGTGAAGTTCCACTTGATGGCCTTGGTACCCAGCAGGCCGGGTGCCGCCTGCTTGAGCTGCACGAAGAGCGGATGAGCACCGTCGCCGTTCACGTCCAGCTTCGCGTGCAGCGGGAACGTCACGCCGTAGTGGAGCGCCTATCCTCGAGCGTTTATCCTCTCGGCCACGACCACGAGAAGATGTTCGACCATTCGAGTTGTGCGGTGGCGCTGTTCGGCGAACCAGCGACACGCCAACTGTCTGAGTGAGTGAGCGAAGCCGAAAACGCATGATGCCCCTGATCCCAGAATTCGACGACGGACTCATGCTTCTGGATGGCGGGCTGGCGACCGAGCTCGCGCGGCGCGGCCAGGATGTCACCGGCTCGCTGTGGTCCGCGGCTGTGCTGGAGACAGCCCCCGATGTAATCGAACAGCTGCACTACGACTACTTCGCCGCCGGTGCACGCTGCGCGATCTCGGCGAGCTATCAGGCCAGCTACGAGGGTTTCGCGGCACGTGGACTGGCTGCCAATGAAGCCACCGCGTTGCTGCGCCGTTCCGTTGAGCTGGCCCAATCCGCACGTACGCGCTATCGCCGGGATCATCCGGCGGACCGCCGCCAGCTGTTTGTAGCCGCCTCGGTCGGACCTTATGGCGCCATCTCACACGATGGCGCGGAATATCGCGGCGATTACGGATGCACCACAGAACAACTCATCGCGTTTCACGCCCGGCGGTTTGAGGTACTCGCCACCTCGGGTGCGGACATCCTCGCGTGCGAAACCATACCGGTGCTGGACGAAGCGCTCGCGTTGGCCACGCTGCTTGGGCAGCATCCGGATGCACGCGCCTGGATGAGCTTCACGTCCTCCGACGGTATCCACACTGCTCATGGCGAACTCCTGACCGAATGCGCACGGCAACTGGATCGCGTTGCCAACGTGATTGCGATCGGAGTGAACTGCGTGCGACCCGAGGTGGTGACCGAAGCCATTCGCGCGCTCCGGGCCGGCTCGGGCAAGGCCATCGTGGTGTACCCGAATTCGGGTGAGCAATGGGACGGGCAGACACGCTCCTGGCGTGGTTCGTGGGATCACGCCAGCCTGGCTGCCCTCGCGCCGCAGTGGGTCAGCGCGGGCGCCTCCATGATCGGAGGGTGTTGCCGAATCGGACCGCAGGAAATTGCCGCACTTGCCGCTGCGCTTTAGTGGCACTCACCGGCCGCGCGCGGATCGCCGAGATCGATCGCTCGGTCCTGTGGGAATGAGGACGGCGGCGCTCGTCAATTGCCGGTCATCGGATAGAGCTCCTGGATGGCCGCGAGCGTTTCCGGGGGGGATGCTCGGTCCGTGATGCGCGCGGCAAGGTGCTGCCACGCGATCCGACCATCCTGCGCGACGAGGAGCTGCGCCGGCACGGCGATCGTCTCGCCGTCGAGGCCGCCGCCCGCGTGCTCCAGTGCGTATTCGCCGAGCACCGGGATCCCGCGCGCGGACAGGACGCGGAAGGGGAGCCGCTCCTCCTCGACCAGCTTCTTCGAGTCGTCCACCTCGTCCACGCTGATCGCCAGGATCGCGCCGCCGCGCTGCTTCAATGCCGCATCGACCTCACCGAGGCCGCGGAGCGCGCGCCGGCAGGAGAGTCACCAGTGGCCGCGGAAGAAGACC
>CAYQNV010000103.1:0-44176 GCA_964418975.1 uncultured bacterium
AGGTAGTCCTCCGCGGTCTGCTTCATCTTCGTGAGGATGATGGCGGAGATCTCGGGAGGCGAGAACTCGCCCGACCCGCCCTTCACGCGCACGTCCCCGTTCGGGCCCGGCACGACCGCGTAGGGCACGAGCTTCATCTCGGAGCTCACCTCTTCGTAGCGCCGTCCCATGAACCGCTTGATCGAGTAGAGCGTGTTCGCGGGATTGGTCACCGCCTGCCGGCGCGCGACGAGCCCCACCAGTCGCTCGCCATTCTTGGCGAACGCCACCACCGACGGCGTCGTGCGGAATCCCTCGGCATTGGCGATGACCTTGGGCTCACCGCCCTCCATCACCGCGACGCACGAGTTGGTGGTGCCCAGATCGATGCCGATGACCTTTCCCATGAGATACCCTTCCTGGCCGTCGGACGGCCGCTGCTTCGGATGCCACGCCCGGGGACCCATGTTTCGGAGGGTGCCCCGCCGGGCGTGGCCGTGGTTGCTGAGCGGTGTTGAGTCGGGGGAACTTACCCGACCTGGACCTCGATCTCACGCGACCGGGCCTCTTCGGCCTTGGGCACGCGGATCTCGAGGACGCCGTCGCGATACGTCGCTCGCACCTGGTCGGCGCGCACCGGCGTGCCGATCGTGAACGACCGCTCGAACGCACCGTACGACCGCTCGACGCGGTGCACGGCGCCTTCCGTCTTCTTCTCCTCGCGCTTGCGCTCGCCGCGCAGCGTCAGCATGTCGCCGTTGACGGTGACCTTCACGTCCTTCGAGACCAGACCCGGCAAGTCGGCGCGGAACACGTAGGCTTCAGGCGTCTCCTCGACGTCCACCGGCGGCGTGAGCGAAGCCCACTCCTGACGGGGCGGGACGGGCGTGAACAGGCTCTCGAACAGGCGGTCCATGTCGGTGCGGAGCGTGGTGAGGTCAGTGCCGTTGCGGCGCGGCGTCCAGCGGATGAGCGTCATGCGAGTTCTCCTGTAGGTCGGGTGCTTTTGGGTAGGATCGCGGCAGGCCGATGCGCCCTGCGTGATGCGGCCTCGATGCCATGGCTCCTTGCACCCCTCATGCCACCCCAGACGAAACTCGCCGCACCCGCATGGATCGCGGCGATCGTGCAACCCACACCGGCGACCGTACGGTGCCCGTTCCATCACGTGACGCTAGAGCGTCGCAGGCTGGAACACCTGCCGTCTCACTCCGGAACAATCACATCGAAGCCAGTCAGGTGGTCGCGTTTCTGACGGTCTGTTAGCGTCTCGCGACCATGCGCATCGGACTCTTCCTGCCGCACGTGGGTGTATTCGGGGGTGTGCGCCGCTATCTCGAGCTCGGCAACGAGTGGGTGACATCGGGGCAGCGGGTCACGCTCTATCACCCGGATGGCGCGCCCCCGGCGTGGCTGCCGTTCGCGGGCGAGACCGCCCCGCTCGCCGCCGCTTCCGGAGCCGAGTCCGATGTGGCGATCTGCGGCGACGCTGGCACCTACGCCACGTTCCGCGCGCATCGGGCTCGCCACCACCTCTACTATTGCGTGCTCGAGGGCGACCCGGGACTGCCGCGTGCGGCGGCCGACCCGGGCGTGACGCTCATGGCCAACTCCGGGCCCCTGCGCCGGACGCTCGAGCGAACCGCACATCGCCCCGTGCTGGACGGCGTGGGCGGCATCCGACCCGAACGTTTCCACGCCGACGCCAGCCTTCGGGCGGCCACACCGCTTCGCGTGCTCGTCAACGGACGGCGCTCACGCGCCAAGAAGGGCACCGACCTCGTGCTGCGGGCGCTCCAGGGTCTCGCGGATCGCGTCCCGGCGTTCGAGACGGTGCTGTTCGACGCCGTGGACCCCGCCACGAATCGGCAGGACCCGCGCGATGGCGCGCCGCTCCCGCCGCAGGCGCGGTTCGTGATCAACCCCACCCAGGACGAGCTGGTCGCGCTCTACCAGTCGAGCCACGTGTTCGTGGCGGCCGAGCGCAAGGCGGGCTGGTGCAACACCGCGCTCGAGGCGCTGGCGTGTGGCTGCGCGCTGGTGTGCACGCAGAGCGGGACTTCGGACTTCGCGGTCCACGGCGAGAACGCGCTCGTGAGCCTGCGGCACCCGTGGTTCCTGCGCCCCGCCATTCGCAAGCTGCTCACGGACGCGCCGCTGCGCGATCGACTTTCCGCAGCGGGCCCGGCCAGTGCCGCGCCGTGGGCCTGGCCGCTGCTCGCGCAGAAGATCATCGCGCAACTGCCGGGCGCGTGAACGCTCGAGGGGGCGGGCCGCCGTCTCCGGCCGCCTCGTCCGTGCTACCCCGTCGCGTCAACGCTTCGGCAGGTAGCCGGACTTCTCCATGGGAACGACGAGCTCGTCCTTCGTGTAGATGAACGCGTCGCGCTCGTAGTCCGAGAGCTCGTAGTCCTTCTCGAGCCAGATGGCGTCCTCGGGGCAGGCTTCCTCGCACATGCCACAGAAGATGCAGCGCAGCATGTTGATCTCGTAGCGCTCGGCATAGCGTTCACCATGCGAGACGGGATTCGCCGGGTCGTTCTCGGCCGCTTTCACGAAGATGGCGTCGGCCGGGCAGGCCACGGCGAACAGCTCGCAGCCCACGCAGCGCTCGAGGCCGTCGGCGTGCCGGGCGAGGATGTGCAGGCCACGGAAGCGCGGGAACATCTCGAGCTTCTCGTCCGGGTACTGCACCGTGAACGGCTTCTTGAACAGGTTCTCCAACGTGACGCCGAGACCTGTGGCGAGTTCCTTGATCATCCAGCGATTCCTCGGAGTGCCAACCGCCCCGACCCACTCGGACCGAGCATGCGAGCCTGCAGACTAGCTTTGGGTTCGGGAGTGCGCAAGCGGCAGCGAGCTCGCCCGGGAGCTCCGCGCGCCCCTTCCCCGTCGCACGGCATACGGAAGTTCACAGCCGCGGCAGTGTGATCCCGACCTGGTTCTGGTACTTGCCCGCCTTGTCCTTGTAGGACACCTCGCACACGTCCGTGGCCTCGAAGAACACCACCTGGGCGATGCCCTCGTTGGCATAGATCTTGGCCGGGAGCGGCGTGGTGTTGCTGATCTCGAGTGTCACGAAGCCCTCCCACTCGGGCTCGAGCGGCGTGACGTTCGTGATGATGCCGCAGCGCGCGTACGTGGACTTGCCCATGGTGATCGTGAGGATGTTCCGCGGGATGCGGAAGTACTCCACCGTCCGGGCGAGCGCGAATGAGTTGGGTGGCACGATGCAGACCTCCCCCTTGAAATCCACCATCGTCGCCGGGTCGATGTTCTTGGGATCCACCACCGTACTCATGACGTTCGTGAAAATCTTGAATTCGTCGGCCACCCGGATGTCGTACCCGTAGCTCGAGATGCCGTACGAGATGACGCCCTCGCGGACCTGTCGATCGGCGAAGGGCTCGATCATGCCGTGTTCCTTGCACATCTTGCGGATCCAGTGGTCGGGACGGATGGACATGCGCGCTCCTTGGCGTCAGAAACGACCGAGCAGGCGCACGACGTGCACGAGTTCGGGGATGAGCAGTTGTTCGAGGGCCTGCCGGACCGCTCCGGAGGAGCCGGGAAGGTAAACGACCAGCCGGCCGCGCGCGACACCCGCGCCCGCCCGTGACAGCCACGCCGCCGTGCCCACCGTGTCCCAAGACAGCGCCCGGAAGCGCTCGCCGAAGCCCGGCAGGGGGCGCTCGAGCAGCGGCTCCACGGCTTCGGGAGTGACGTCGCGCGAGGCAACACCCGTGCCGCCGGCAAGCAGCACCACGTCCACCGCGCGGCGGCCGAGTTGCTTGCGGACCGCGGCGCGGATCGCGGTCACGTCGTCGCTCACCCAATGGCGCGCGACGACCCGACACCCGGCGCGCTCGAGCAGCCGCTCTGCGAGCGCCCCGCTCGTGTCGTCGTCGCCCCGTCGCGTATCACTCACGGTGACGATCGCGACCGCCACTGGACGCGGCGGACGCTGGGCGCTCGCATGTTCGGCCGTGCGAGCGGCAGGCGCACGCCGGCGCGGCTTGGCGACCGCCCGCTGCCTGGCCGCGCTCACGCCATGGCCTCACGCGTCCACGCCGCAAGCGGCGTGGGCGTGATGCCGAACGCCGAAGCCCAGGGCTCGCTCTCGGCCAGTCGGTGCTCGGCGATCTCGTCCAGCGACGGCTCCCACTCCCCGCCCGTGGCGGCGCCGCGCGAGCGCCCGGCCAGGTCGCGCAGTTCGGCCAGGCTCACCGCCTCGCTCCCCGCCACCTCGTACCAGTCGTTCCACAGCACGCGGCCGTCCAGCGCACGCAGCAGCGTCTCGACCACATCACGCTCGGCGACCGGGTTCACGAGCTTGCGCCCGCCATTCGGGAGCGCCGGGCGCGAGCGCAGTTTCCGCCACAGCGGCGTCTCTGGCCCGACGAGTGGCGCCAAGCGCAGCGTGAGCGTGGGGGCGCCGCCGCCCCTCACATGTTCCTCGAGCCGCCAAAGCCGGCGCAGCGAGGCGGCGCGCGCATCGGGGTGCGCGCCGAGCCGCGACAATAGCAGGACGCGGAAACGCCGATCTCCCAGTGCGCGCACCGTGCCGAGCAGGTTCACGATTCCCGGTCCATCCGAGAGCACGAGCGTCACCGGCTCGACGTCGGGGACCGGTGAAGTGTTCGAGTCCGGGGCCGGATCGCTCGCCAGTGCCTCCGGCCCTGCCAGCAGCGTGTGGCCGCGCGCGGCGACGGCCGCGAGCAGGCGATCCGCAGGCTCGCCGAGCGGGCAGGCCTTCACGAGGATCACGGCTCGAGCTCCAGCGCGAGCGCCAACTGCCGGCGGTGCGAGAGGTCGTGCTCCACCCAGCCGCGCACCATCTCGCCCAGCGGAAACGTTCCGCGCAGCGAGTGAACTCCCACGCGCGCCCAGTCCTCGCGCCCGAGCGGCGCAAGCCGCGTGACCAGGCGACGGCGCAGCCGACGCCAGTCGTCGAGCACCGCCTGCACCTCCTCGGTCGCATACGCCGCGACACGCTCGGCGCCGAGCAGGTTCACGTCGGGCACGGCGGGATGCTCCTGCGTGAGCAGGGTCTCCAGACGCGGCAGGTAAACGTCGCGATCGGCGTCGCGCAGGTGACCCAGTACCTCGAGTGCGTTCCAGCGGCGGGCGTCGAGCTTTACGGTCGCACGTCCCGGCGCCCGGCCGAGCCGGTCGGCCATCCACTCGGGGCTCTCGGCGAGTGCGGCCAGACAACCGCCCCATTCGCCGTAGGTCATCGGTCCACGCCCTCCGGGCGTGATGCCGGTCGCGGCGCTCGCGGGTGGGAACGGGCGAGCGAAGCCGCGGGCAAGATAGTCGCGCGCCAGCTCGGCATAGTGGCGCGCTCCTTCGGCGATGGCGGCGCGGTGGGCGTCGGTCACCGGGCCGATCACGCGCGCGGGGGAACCCACCGCCAGCGTGCCCGGGGGGATGACCTGCCGCTCCTTGACGAGCGAGCCGGCACCCACGAGCGAGCCGGCGCCGACACGCGCCCGGGACAGCACGATCGCCCCCATGCCGATCAGGCAGTCATCCTCGATCACGCAGCCGTGGATGATCGCGCGATGCCCGACCGTTACGCGATCCCCCAGCACGGTCGGGGCGTCGGCGTCCTCGTGCACGAGCGTCAAGTCCTGAAGGTTCGTGTGTGTGCCCACCGTGACCGGCGCCGAGTCGCCGCGCACCACCGTGCCGAACCACACGCTCGAGCGCTCCCCGAGCGCGACCTCGCCCACCACCGTTGCGCCCGGCGCCACGAACACGCTGGGATGCAGTCGCAGGCGCGCGGTCCAGGCCGTCGGCTGCTCGCTCACCGGGACCCCGCCGCTTCGCCCACGAACGGGTTGTTCCGGCGCTCGGCGCCGATCGTGGTGGCGGGGCCGTGACCCGGCAGCACCTTCACGGCGTCGCCGAGCGGGAAGAGCTTCTGTCGGATGCTGCGTTCGAGCACCTCCCACGAGGCACCCGGCAGGTCGGTGCGCCCGACCGAGCCCGCGAACAGCACGTCCCCCGACCACAGCGTCTCGCCGTGTCGGAACGTGACGTGCCCCGGCGCGTGGCCCGGAGTGAACAGCACGTCCAGGAACTGCTCGCCGAGCGGGACGCGTATGCCTTCGGCCAGCTCCAGCGCCACATCGGGCACCGCTGCCGGCGGCAGGCCGAACATCGAGCCCTGGAACGCCACCGCCTCGAGCAGGGGCCGGTCGGCCGGATGCAGCGCGAAGTCCCCGCCCACGGCGCGTTGCACCGGGAGCATGGCGGCCACGTGGTCGTAATGGGCGTGCGTCGCGAGCAACCAGCGCACGCGAAGCCCCTCGCGGCGCACGAGCTCGATGACGCGCTCGGGCTCGAAGCCCACGTCGATCACGGCGGTCTCCCGGGACGCCGCCTCGGTGACCACGTAGATGTTGTTCGCGAACGGTCCCACGTCGTGGAACGATCGATTCTCGAGCATCTCGCCTCATGTGGAGTTCCGCGGCCTACGGCCGCGGCGTGGCGTCGGACCGATGAGCTCCCTACCTCAGTCGCTTGTAGGTCTTCTGCAACAGCAGCGCGTCGTCTTCCATGCACGGGCTCTCGCTCACCACCCAGCCCGCCACGCGCAGGTCCTTCAACGCGCGCAGCAGCTCCTTCCAGCGGAACTTCGTCTCGCGCAATGGCTCGTGCCGCCGCTCGCCCTTGGGGCCAAACTCGATGCCTGAGATGTGGACGTGCAGTCGGTCGAGCGCGCTCCGACCCAGCCGCGCTTCGATCGCCTGGAGCGTGGCGGCGAAGTCCTCGTACCGGTTGTGCAGGCCGCAGTCGCGAGCATAGCGATGCGAGAAGTCCACGCAGGGTAACACCCCGCGCACGGCCTCGCCCCACGCCAGCACCTCGTCCAGCGAGCCCAGTTGGCTCGCCTTGCCGGTGAGTTCGGCGCGCACGTCGATGGCATGCTTCTGCTTTCGCAGGGTGGCGGTCACGCGCTCCAGTCCGGCCCGCACACGCCGGTTCGCTTCTGCGTGGCCGAGCTTGCCGTAGAAGCCCGCGTGGAAGCAGAACGACTTCGCGCCGCAGCGTGCGCCGAGCCGGCCGGCCTCCTCCAGCCGTCCGCAGCTTCGTTCCACCACGTCGTCGGCGCCGCACAGGTTCACGAAGTAGGGCGCGTGCGCGGTGAGCGTGAGGTCGTGCTCGCGCGCGGCGGCCGCGATGGCGTCGGCCGACGCGTCCGACATGCGCACGCCGTTCACCCACGCCATCTCCAGATGGTCGAGCCCCAGCTCGCGCGCGCGGCGGATGCCGTGCACGGTACCGGGCCGCGCGCTGCTGCGCGGGATGCCCGACGTGCCGAATCTCAGCATGCGCGGCATCGGAGTGCTCGCGCTCCGGGCGATGGGGAGGTCATCGCTTGTAGCCGATCTTTCGCAGGAACTCTCGGCGCGCGGCCCGGTCGGGCTCGGTCTCCACCCCCTGCGGGGACGAGCCGTCCACCACCCCCACCACGCCCCGGCCCTGCGGCGTGGTGGCCACCAGGATCTCGAGCGGGTTCGCGGTAGCGCAGAACACGCGGCACACTTCCTGGCACTGCTTGATCGCGGGCAACACGTTGATCGGATAGGCGCCGCGCAGCACCAGGAAGAACGTGTGGCCCGCCCCCACCGCCTGCGCCTGCGTCGTGGCCACCGTCACCAGCTCGGCGTCGTTGCCCTCGGTGCGTACGAGACACGGGCCGGAGGCTTCACAAAACGCCAGTCCGAACTTCGCCGCGGGCACCGTGGTCACCACGATCTCGGCCAGGTCCTCGACGGTCTTGATGAAGTGCGACTGTCCCACGACCACGTTGCAGTCGGCCGGGAACACCAGCGGCACGGCGGTGATCTGCATGCGGACCTCCGGGAGCTGGAATGCGTGCGAGCCCGGCGCGGCGCCGGAGGCGCCGAAACTCCTAAAACGCCTGCGACGAACCGAACGAGAATACCGGTTCCCGCCGTCCGTCGCGCGAGGGCGACAATGGGAACGCCACGTCGAACCGCGCCACCTGGTGGAGCGAGGCGTGCGGGAATGACAGACGCAGCCCGAAGCCGGCGTCATGATGCCACGGCTCGCGATCTCCGCCCGGGCCCCAGGCGCGCGCCGCGTCCACGAACATCGCGCCGCCCACGCTCGCCAGGTCCCAGATATCGCGCGCCGCGACCCAGCGTGTCTCGCCATTGAACCGCCATAGCTGGGTCCCGGCCAGCGCCTGCACCGGGTAGGCGCGCAGGCCGTTTAGGCCGCCCACGACGCTTTGGATCTCGCGCGGCGCGCGGTCCGCGGCCTCGCCGTATGCCGCCAGCACCACCGCCACGTCGCGCGCCGGCTGCTGGATCCAGCGTGCGTCCACCGCGCCGAGCGTCTCGCGCGAACCCGCGCGCAGACGCGTGGACAGCCGCCCCCGTGCCATGCCGAATCCGAAGCGTCTCGTCTCGCGGCCGGCCTCGAACCGCAGCTTGGCCAGTCCCTCGTCCGCCGTGCTGCCGAACGCGCGCAGCACCAGACCACCCTCCATGCTCACGAGCGAGCCGACGTCGAAGTCCTCGATCGGATCGAACAGCTCGACCCCGCGCCGTTCGATGAAGTGCGGCTTCCAGAACGTCACGCGCACCGAGCCCGAACGCAGCTTCAGCTCCTCCTCGCCCCCCGGGAACGCGATCGCGGCCCCCGGCTCGGGCACCGTGACTCCGTAACGACGGTCGTGCTGCGAGAGCGCGAACGTGAATCGTCGCACCAGGCCGTCGGTGAAGCGCCGCCCGACTCCATACTCGAGCTGCAGCAGTTCAAACTGGAACGGGAACTGCGCCACGACCGAACCGGACTTGAACAACCGGTGATCGGCGTTCGAGCGCCACCACGACACCGTCCACGAGCGCGGATCGTCGAGCGCGCGGAATGGATCGCGCAGGTAGATCGCGTTGGACACGCCGCCGGTGCCCGTTCCGGCCTGGAACTGTCCCTCGAGCTCGCTGCCGAGGATGCGGCGTGCGCTGACCGACGCCGTGCGGGTGCGACCCGTGGGCTCCTCGCGGAACGCCAGCGACACGCCGAGTCCCAGGCCCACCAGATTGCGTTCGGTGAATCCCACGGAGCCGTAGGTCTTTCCGGCGGCGCGCTCCAGGTTGAGCTCGGGATGCGTCGTCCACGTGTCGTGCGTCACCACGAGCACGTCCACGGAGTCCCCCACCAGTCGCGAGCGGATGGTGTCGGGCTCGATGTACACCAGATTGCGCAGCAGCCGCTGGCTCTCGGCGATGCGATCGGCCGCCCAGATCTGACCGGGCGCGATGAGCAACTGCGCCCGCACCGTGCTCGGCCGCGTGCGAACGTGCAGCCGGTTGGCGGTCCGATAGACTCCGGCGAATCGCCCTGCGGGCGGCGGATCGAAGATGTCGAAGCAGCGCACCTCGATCCCGCGGATCGTGGCGCCCTCGCAGCGCGCGCGCACCAGGCTGTCGCTGGAAGGGCCGTAGGGCATGGCGGGGGCGGGGGCCGGGGCTTGGTCCGTGAGCGGGGGCGCGATGGGTTGCGCCGACCGTGTGTCCACCGCGGGCGTGACCACGGAGTCGGGGATCGATTGCGCGCGGGCGTGCTCCGGCGCCAGCAGACCGGTACATGTCATGAGCGCGAGGGCGCCGACCGCCACCCTCGCGCTCATACGAGCAGCGGGCCGCTGGCCCGCGTCATCGCCTGCCGATGCGATCACGAGCGAGTTGGGCCTCCCCGCTCAGGGGGAATCGCTTCACCAGGTCCTCGAATGTCTTGCGCGAATCCGCCATTCGTCCGAGCCGCTCCTCGCACAGGCCCAGCTTGTAGAGCGCCGCGGGGGCGCGGTCGCCGCCGCCCCAGCGTGCGCCGACCCGGGCGTACTCGACGAGCGCACTGTCGAACTGCGCCTGGGCGAAGAAGCATTCGCCCGCACCATACTGCGCGTTGTCAGCGAGTTCCGAGTCCGGGAAGCGTTGCAGGTAGTCGCGGTAACTCCCGAGCGCCATGGCGTAACGGCCCTGCGTGAGGTCCTGAGTGGCCTGGTCGTAGAGCTGGGTCGGATTCGGGCCCCCGGACGGTGTCACGGGCGGTGCGGTCGTGCCGCCCGGAGTATTCGCGGAGGCCGGATCCGACGGGCGCGCGGGCGCCTGCCGTTCCGATGCGATCCGAAAGCGAGCCATGATGTCGTCCAGTTTGCCCTCGAGCCGCCCGAGCGTCTCCTCGGTCTCGCGCGAGGAACTGGAGGTCGTGGCACGGGTGGCATGCACCAGGTCCCGCTGCTCGGCCAGCTCCCGCCGCGTGTCCTCGAGCGTGCGCGCGCTCACCGAGTCGCGGACGCTGATTTGGTCGGCCTGCGTGCGCAAACTGTCGAGCCCGGACTTGAGCAACGTCATCTGCGACGTGTAGCACCCGGGTGTCCCCGCCGCCGAGAGCAGGAGCACCGCCGCGAGCGCTCCTCCCCACCCGCGGGAGCTCCGCTCGGGATGCGCATGTTCGCGCGGCCTCATCGCGGGGTGAACTCCACGCGGCGATTGCGTGACCAGGCGGCCTCGTCGTGGCCCTCGTCGGCCGGACGCTCCTTGCCGTAGGAGATGACGCGGAAGCGAGCGCCGTCGATGCCCTGGTCGCCGAGGTACTGCTGCACCGCCTCCGCGCGCTTCTGGCCCAGCGCCTGGTTGTATTCCACGGTGCCGCGCTCGTCGCAGTGGCCGTCCACCGACACGCTCAGCGCCGGGTTGTCACGCAGCATCTTGGCGTTGGAGTCGAGCGCCGCGCGCGCACCGTCGTCGAGCAGGAACGAGTCGTAGCCGAAGTAGATCACTTGCAGATCGCGCGCGGTCACCGTCCGCGTGGCCGGTGCGGGGGTGGGTGCAGGCGCGGGCGTAGAGGGCGGCGTGGGTGCGGACTCGGTGGGCGTGGATGACGGCGGCACGGGCGTGGTGGCGGCCGGCTTCTTGGCGCAGCCGATCACGGCGGCCAGCAACAAGGCGGCCAACGCGAGCGCGAGGAATCGGGATCTGAGATTCATGTCAGGGTCCTCCAGACGTATCGGGCGGTGAACGGATCGGTGACGAGGTGGATCAGGGCCCGGTCGAGCGTCGCGGCGACCAGGCCGGGGACATGGTCTTCCGTGCCCCGGTGTCGAGCTTCCGGGGCAGGGCGCCATCCAAGTCGGTCACCCACAGACCGTACCTCCCATCGCGATTGGACGCGAACACGAGGTGACGGCCGTCGGCCGACCAGCGAGGGTTCTCGTTGTTGCCGCCGGTCACCGCGGGCTGCGCCCCGGTGCCGTCGGCGCGGCAGGTCCAGATGTCGAATCCCCCGCCCACACGCGTCACGAACGCGATGCGGTCGCCCTTGGGCGACCACGCGGGCGAGTCGGTGTAGTCCACGTCGAACGTGAGGCGCCGAACGTTACCGCCGTCGACGTCCATCGCGTAGACCTGTGGATTCCCGGAGCGGTCCGAGGTGAACGCCAGCTCGCGCCCGGTCGGCGACCAGCACGGCGACGTGTCGATGGCGCGATGGTTCGTGAGCCGTTGGGGCCTGCCGCCGCGCGCATCGAGCGAATAGAGCTCGGCGTTCCCGTCCTGCGACAGCGTGCACGCCACGCGCTGGCCGTCGGGCGAGTATGCCGCACTCGTGTTGAGACCCGGGCGCCCGGAGATGAGGTAGGGCTTGCGCAGCTCCGGCGACATCACCCACACCTGTGGCCCACTGCCGCCACGCCATGAGGTGAACAACAGCAACGAACCTTCCGGCGACCACGCCGGCGACTGAGCGATCGAACGGTCGATGGTGAGTGCGCGCGCGCCGTGTCCGTCGGCATCCATCACCCACAGCTCCTTGTCGCGCCCCTCGTGCACCACGAACGCGATGCGCGAGTCGGCCACGCCGCGCTCGCCGGTGATCTGCTGCACGCAGTCGTCGGAGA
Source organism: uncultured bacterium (assembly GCA_964418975.1). Taxonomy (GTDB): domain Bacteria; phylum Eisenbacteria; class RBG-16-71-46; order RBG-16-71-46; family RBG-16-71-46; genus JAIOPA01. The sequence goes on from CAYQNV010000103.1 coordinate 11,918, forward strand.
ACTTGTGCAACAGTCGGCGCCACTCCGATACCGGTCCCTGGTAGTCGCGCACGAGGATGGCGCGCCGACCGGGGAAATCGCGCAGCTCCCCGTCCAGCCGCACCTGCGAACCCGAGACTGTCCAGCGTCCAGAAACGACGAACTGCGCCGCCTGCGCCGCGGGATCCGGCGCCCATGCCCGGTCCACCTGGAACACGGCCGAGGCCTGGAGATCGGCGGCGAGCACCTGCTCGGCAGCGCGGCTCGGCGCCGGACCGCCGGCGGGACCCTGCAACGCCTCGCAGCGCAGCGGCAGTCGCGCGAGCAGGCCGGTCTTCAAGTCGATGCGAACGTCGGCGCCCTGCGCCATCGCGGCCGCGGAAGGCAGCAGGATCGCGAGCAAGCCTGCGAGCGAGAGCACCAGCCGTCGTGAGTTCATCAAGGCCCCGTGTACTCGAATCCGAAGTGGATGCCGAGGTCCGCCCCGGAGTAGCCGAGCGGCAGCGGCGGAAGTTGTTCGGTGATCACCACCGCACGCAATGCGGATTGATCGAAGATCTCGTTCCCGCTCGCGGTCTCGAGGCGCAGCCCGGAGATCGCGCCCGCGCGCGACACGCGGAAGTACACCTCGACGCGCGCGCCCGATGCCGCACCGGCCGGAGGCGTCCAGTTGCGCGCCACCTGCGCGCGCACCATCTGGAGGTAGTAAGCGAACTCGAAGTTGGCGTCGTCCACCGCCACCTGGCCCGCGAGTCCGCCGGCCACGGGCGCGTAGGGCAACACGGTGCGCTTGGTCGACGTGGTGCGCACCGGCTCGTCAGGCGAGGGCCGCTTCGCTTGCGGCTCCGCGGGCTTGGGCTGCTGCTTCACCTCGGGCTTCGGCTTGGGCCGCGGCTTCTCGATGCGCACGCCGTCCGACTCGTCCGGCGTCACCGCGTCGTTCGCGCGCACAACCGGGGCCGGCGGAGGCGGCGGCTCGGGCTCGCCGATGAGCGCCACCTGCACCACGTCGGGCCCGGGGATCACCACCGTGCGCGACGGCCGCACCGCGAACAGCACCGAAACGAGCGCGATGTGCATGCCGGTGGAGGCGAGCAGCGTGCCGCGCACTAACGGCGCTCCTGCGCGGGCTGCGTCACCAAGCCGAGCGACACCACGCCCGCTCGTCGCAGACGTGCGATCAACGACACGATGTCACCGTACGGCACGCTCCGGTCGGCCTTGAGATAGACGGGGCGCTCCGTCGCGCGCGCGCGCTTCAACGCGTCCTCGAACTGCCCCGAGGGCACCACCCGCTCGCCCACTGCAATCGCCCCGTTGCGCCGCACGCTCACGATGAGCCCCTCGCGCACGTCGAGGCCACGCGTGGCCACCTTGGGCAAATCCACCTCGAGGCCGCCCTGTAGGAATGGCGCCGTGACCATGAAGATGATGAGCAGCACCAACACGACGTCCACCAGCGGCGTCACGTTGATCTCGGCCATGGGGCCGCGTTGCGACTGCAGCTTCATGAGTGCCGCGCTCCCAGGCGACGGTCCACGTACTCGCTCGTGAACTGCGCGGCGGAATGGCCGATCTCGCGAAGCTTGCCCAGGCAGTGGTTGTAGCCGATCACCGACGGGATCGCCGCGGCGAGCCCGGCGATGGTGGCGATCAGCGCTTCGGCGATGCCCGGGGCGACCACCACCAACGTGGCCGAGCCCTGCGCGCCGATGTTCACGAATGAGACCATCACACCCCACACCGTTCCCATGAGCCCGATGAACGGCGCCACGCTTCCGGTGGTGGCGAGGAAGCCGACATGTCGCTCGAGGTGGTTGACCGCCTCGTCCGCCGCCCGATCCATGGCGCGCTGCACCAGCTCGAAGCGTGCCGCCGAGCCCACCGCCTCGGAGGCGTGCTGCTCCGCGGCCTTGTGCCCGGCCATCGCGGCCTTCGCCAGCACCGAGACCGGGTGCTGATGTGCCGCCATGCGCACGTCGCCCGATGCGTCGAGCCCGCGAAACGCCTGTAGAAAGCGGGCGTCCTGCACGCGCACGCGGGCGAACAGTCGCAGCCGGTCCCACAGCACCGCCCACGAGTACACGGACATGCCCACGAGCAGCAGCAGCACGGCCTTGGAGAACAGGCTCGCGTCCGCGATCAGCGCCGGAATGGACGCAGCGGCCCCCGCACCAGCCTGGAGCGGTAGCCACGCAGGGAACAAGGGCGCCACGGAGGCGATCATCATCGGCTTCACCTTCCTTGTGAAGTCGCGCAGGTCCGCGACAGTTCGCGGACATCTTCGCCGGGAGAGCTCATGCACGCTAGCACATGCCGTGCACGCGCCCCAAGCGTGTCGGCGCGATTGACGAGGTATCCACTGCACAACCCCGGAACACCTCGCGAGCGCGGTCAAACCCGTGAAAAATCCCAACCCTCCGCGTCACGCGCACGAGCTTTGCGGTTACAGTTCTGGTGCGAACAGCCGAATACGACCACCGTTGGCCGAGACCCGAGGGATCCCCATGATCGGTTTCGCGACCCCGCTTCGCGTCAGTACCGCCGCGCTCGCCCTTCTACTGTTCGCGCCTCCCGGCACGCAGGCGCGCCAGGCGCCGGCGTTCTCGGTCAAGACGCTCGAGGGCAAGCCGCTAAGGCTCGCCGACCTGCGCAAGCGACCGGTGATCGTGGACTTCTGGGCGACCTGGTGCGGTCCCTGCCGAGCGAGCATGCCGCACCTCTCCGCGATGCAGTCCCGCTACGAGAAGCAGGGGCTCGCGGTGATCGGCATGTCGGTGGACGAGAGCGGCTCGCAGACTGTTCGGCGCTTCGCCCAGAAGCTCAATGTGAAGTTCACGCTTGCCATGGCGAACGACGATGTGCTCGACGCGTACGGCCCCATCCGCTCGATCCCGACCACGTTCTTCATCAACCGCCAGGGCGACATCGTGCGGCGCGTCGTGGGCTACATCGACGGCGACACGATGGAGGATTACGTGAAGGAGATCGTCGAGTAGCGAGTCCGGCGAGACCGCCGTCGCGCGGGGCTCGGCCCGTGGCGGAATCAGCGAATGCGCAGCACGGTTCGAGTTCGCTCGCCCGCGGGATGACGAAGCCGCACGAAGTAGACGCCCGGCGCCATTGCCGCCGACGCGCGCTTCCCGGACCACGCGATCGAGTGGGCGCCTTCCGGATACTGCCCCTCCGCCAGCCGGGCGACGATCCGACCCTGCACGTCGAGAACCGTCAGCTCGATCGCGGCTGCGTAGGGAAGGCTGAAGCGCAGCTGCACGTCCCCCGCCGAGGGCTGCGGTCGGGCCGGCCCGAGTTCGAGCCCGATCGAAGGGCTCAGGGGCGGAGACGCCGTCAGCGCGGGGCAGCCTTCCCCGCGAGCGCCCATGAGCGCGCACTCCGGCGGATCCAGCAGGAGCGAACCGGCGCGCAGGTGGACGCTGTCCTCCACAACGCTGCAAAACAGCGGATCCATCGCGAGATCCGTGGGGCCTGGTCCCTGGGGGTACACGCTACCCGTCGCGTTGCCGAACCAGTCGTTGCACGCGAGCAACGTGTTGGCGGGGAGCCCCGTCGCGCCATAGCCGCCGTTGCCATAGCCGATGTTTCGATCGAGCTCCATGACGGAGGGGCAGACGCACGTGTCGACCGCCACACCGTGCCCTCCGTTCAAGTAGAGCGTGTTGCTCAACAGGCGCATGAAGTCCTGGCCGAACGCCTGGATCGCGTCCCCGCTCGAGCGCCCGATCACATTCCCCGTCATCTCCACATGCGCCGCCGATACACTCACTCCCGTGCCGCAACGGAGGATCACGTTGCGATCGATCACCAGGTTGTGGAGACCCAGCACCATTCCATAGCTCGCGCAGTTCTCGATGCGGTTGTCCGAGATCGTCACCTGCGTGGCATCCGGGAGAACCAGTCCCAGCGGGAAGCCCTTGATCCGATTCCCGCTGACCACGCCCTCCACCTCGTCGGATTCGATGGAGAGGCCGGCCGCGAAGGGCCCCGGCGGCGGGTCCACTCCCGCCTGAATGACGTTATCGCGCACATCCAGGCCGAACAGCCGGCTGCCGCGAAGGCGCACCGGCCCGTCGGCCACATTGCCAACGAACGTGAAGAAATATGTCGCGTATGGGGCGAACTCCCCGGAGATCCTGCACGCCGTGAATTCCATGGACTCGACGTCATTGACGTCGCTCGACACCTGCACGAAACCGGAGTCGAACACGCAGCTCCGGAACACGAAGTACTCGGTGACCTCGTCGCCGGTCAAGAGCGAGGCCGGTCCCCTGACGTGGATCCCCTCCACGACGATCTGGAACTGTTGGAGAGGGATGAATAGCTCGAGCCCATCCACCTGCGGCCGGGTGGGACCCACTCCCCGGAGGACCAGGTCGTTCATGATCACGGGGCGCTCCGGATAGGCGCCGCTCCGGACGACGACGGTATCGGGCAGCAGGTCGATGGCCGCCTGGATCCCGGCCACGTCGTCCGGGACCACGACGGTGGTCGCGCCCGCGAGCGGGACGCCGAGGAACAGGAGGAAGGCGGCGACAAAGCCGCGGTCGAGGCGACGCATGCGTGGTTCTCCAGGGCGGACGGTGCGTGAGGCTCGCGCGGGAGAGCGCTGCAAGGCTACCACGGCCGCAGCGCCTGCCCGGGCGGCTTTTCTCCGGCGATCCCTACTTCAGGATCTCCGCCACCCCTCGCTCCAGCTCCTCCTCGGAAAGCCTCGTCGCGGTGTAGCGCCGGACGATGCCCATGCGGTCCACGAACACGAACGTGGGCGTGGCCGAGCCGCCGTACTCCACCATGGACGCGGTACTGAACACGCGCGGGATAGGGCCCACTTCGGAGTAGACCGCAGTCCACACGCTGTCCACGCGAGCGGTCTCCTTGGCGCGCTGCGGCTCGTCGTCGTACCAGCGCGTGACCGCAACGCAGCGCAGGTCTTCCAAGGCATGGCGCTTGAGCACACGTGCGAGCGACTCGGCTTGCGCCTTGCAGTCCGCGCACCACTCCGCCCACAGGAACAGCACCACCGGCTTGCCGCGCAGCGACGCCAGTTTCGGCGGCGCCTCGCCGAGGTGGCCCTCCACCGCCAGCTCCGGCGCTGGCCGGCCGGTGAGCGTGAGCAGGTTCAATCGCTTGTGGAGTCGCGAACGGAACGCCGGCGGTCCCTGCATGCGTGCGATCTCCCCGCGCAACCACGCCACCGCCGCGGGACGGCCGAACGTGCGATCGAGCCGCTGCGCCTCCACCTCGATCGCCGCGCCGAGTGCCCCCTCGAGGTCGCGGTCCTGGGCCAGCTTGATGCCGCGGGCCATGCGCTGGGCACACGTGTCGCGCACTTCCGCGGCATAACGCTCGGCCTTCTCCAGGTCGCCCAGCAGCATGGCACCGCGAGCCAGCCAGCCGAGTCCGGCGAGCCACGCGCCGTCCGCGCCCACCTTCGCGCGATGCACCTCGAGGATGGATTCCGCCGAGTAGAGGTCGCCGGCCGAGAGCTTGTTGCGGATGCTGGAGACCGGCGAAGGCGGTGTGGCCGGCGTGGCCGGAGACGCGGGGACGGCGGGCGCGGCGGGCGTCGCAGGCGGCGTGGCCTGCGAGCGCGCCGGGCGTGTGCCGAGAACGGCCGCGAGCGAGAGTGCGGCGAGTGTGGCCAGGATCGGCGTTCGGGTGAGGCGCATGCGGTTCTCCGGGGTAGGATCCTCGGCCGCCACGGGCCGCTCTGAACGTCGCGCGCCCGGGCCGCTCGGCGCGGGCTGGATCGCGGGACTCTGGCACGAAAGCCAACGAGCCGCACCTCGCGGCGCGGCTCGTCTCACGTCAGTGGTGCCCGGGGCGAGGTTTGAATCATCGCGAGCAGTTTACGCCACGCACGCCATGCACAGCGACAGGGGCCTACAGCGTCGCCGAGGCCGTTTCCAGTGTATGGAGCGTGCTCCGCGCACCAAGGACACAGACAACAACGCGGTTCCTGTCGAGCGGCGGGCGGTCCGTGAGCCGCTGGGCGCACGCCAGTCGCAGGTCCGCCGCGTAACGGCGCGACTTCGCGGTGTCGCCCACAAGCAGCGCGCCGCGCGCTAGCCAGCCCAGGCCGGCGAGCCACTGCGCGTCGTCGCCGAGATTCTCCCGGTGCACCTCCTGGATGGTCTCGGCCGTGAACAGGTCGGTCGCCGAGATCTTGTTGCTCACGCCGCTCACCGGCGAGGGCGGAGCCGGTGGCGTCGCCGGTGCGGTGGCGGCCGGCGGCGCGGCGGGCGGGGTGACGCCGGTCGGCGTGGCCTTCGCGCGCGCAGCGCGTGGCGGGAGCGCGGAGAGCAGCCCGAGCGTGACCAGGAACACGAGAGCGAACAGCGAACGGCGTTGCATGCGGTCGCCCGAGGGTGACTCAGCTCGAGGCCCCGGCGTGACCCGGCACCGCGGGCTGCGGCCCCTTCGTCTGGCGACCTCCCCTGCGTGGCTCGAATCGAACGAGCCGCGCCTCGCGAACGCAGCTCGCCAACGCGGCAGTGGTCCCCGAGACCGGACGCCTCGGTGGTCCTCCGATAGTCGCGTGCCTCAGGAGCACCGGCTACCAGGAGTGAACGACGAGCGACTTCGGCGAGTGCGTCAGGACGGCCGGTTCCGGCACTGTGGTAATGTACATTACCTGAAGGCGCAGATTTCGCGGCACGACACCTCGACGAGTTCGCGCTGCAGCGAAAGTGCCTTGGAAACGGCTCCGCTCCAGTATCGACGGGGCCGGCGCTCGACGGCAGCAAGCGTCAGACCCCCGAACGCTCCGGGCCCCCCGCCCTTCACGCTGTCACTCGCTCGCGCGGCCGTAGTCCGGTCAGGAGTTGAGCCAGCACCCGCCAATGGGCTGATCGATCGGTGCCAGCCATGCTGCCGACGTGCAGAGAGGCCTACCTGTCGGGTGCGGTTGGATCACCCAGTCCCGAGGGGGTTCTCATGTCGCGCATGACCGGTGCAGTCCTCGCCGTTGCTCTGCTCTGGATTCCCAGCGTTTCCGAGGCGAATCCCGATGGGCCTGTTGGCTCGATCACCTTGCAACCGAGCGTGCATATCGGCCCACGGCTCGAGCAATTGAACCGGACGTCCACGCGCATGTGGAGGATCTCGGTAGGGGTAACCATGCCAGTCACGAACTCCGCGACGCTGGGCATCGATCTCTCGCGGGCGCGGGACTCCGCGGGTCTCGTCAGACTCGACTCGAGTCCAGGAAGTGGTGTCGGGGAGGATATCGTCCGGGAGAAGAATGCCGTCACTCTCTTCGCCAGGATTCACCTTCGAGCGGGTGATCGCGCGAGATAGCACGCACCCAAGCCCAGTGGCCCCACGGATTCGCTCGGCGCAACCCGGTCGTGGGTGAATTCCTCGGCCGGCAGAAGGTGCGGAGCGGCGTACCTGTGGGACGGGTCCGTCGCTCGTGCCCGGCACGCACCTACGGCCCGGCACCGCTGCGGACAGGGTCGACAGTGACGGTCCGCGGTTCGCGCAGGCGCACCGCCGGACGCCGGCGACGACGAAGATCACCTCGCGAGGGTCGGGGGTGAATCTTGCCGGGTGCACCTTGGCATGACTTCGACAGGATCTCTTGCTCGCGCTCGCCGGGGTCACTGGGAATCGCCAGGCAACGTCTCGAAAGACAGAGGCCACGCCGACAACGCGTGGCCTCATTGCAGTGGTGCCCGGGGCGAGATTTGAAATCCAGTGAGACGTGAACGCGGTGCACGCGGTGCGCAACGACTGCACGTTAGGACGTCGCTGACGGCTGCCGGTGTGCATCGCGTGCACGCCGCGCACGCAGGACACGGACAAAAACACGGACAAATCACCGCGGAGCATTCGACATAAGTCCACGGGGGGGGCAGGAGACGGGACGGGGGTGGCATGCGAGACAGAGTTGGGGCCCCGTCCTTCGCGGCATCGCGCCGGAATCAGCATTCAGGGGCGAGACTGTAGACGGCCATGCAAATCCGCGTGTTCTTGACGCGACGGGCGTCCGCGGGCGTCCGGCGGTGGAAAGACGGGTTTGTTCCCGGGCCTTGTTCGAAGAGGCGAAGGTCGCGGGGCCCTACGCACCGGAGTTGAACGCCGTCGAGTATGTGTGGAGCTATCTCAAGGGCGGGCCTCTCGCCAACGACGCCCCGAACGACGCGGACGAGCTTGCACACACGGCCGTCCGCCACGTGCGGAGGATCGCCGATCAACAACGCTTGCTGCGCGGGTTCGTGCACGCCACCGGCCTCCCTCTACGTCTCACATAGGCCATTACTTATGCACGTCTCAATAGTCGAGTAACGCTACCACATCCTCAGCATCGTGCGACCTCGCCGTCCGGAGCGATTAGGAGAGAGAGCCTTGATCGCGACTCCCTACTGTTGGATCACGACGAATCGTCCTGTCACGGTTCCAATCGTGGTCATTGCACGCAGAAAGTAGATGCCTGAGGGAACCCGGCGTCCTCCGTCGTCGCGAAGGTCCCAAGTGCTTGCGGATATCCCCGACCTCACCACGCGTCCGAGGGCATCGAGAACTTCCCCTCGTGAGCAGACTCCGCCCGTGACTGTGAAGTTCACCAAGGTCCGTGCTGGCCGTGGGGCGATAGTTAACGCTAGCCGACCATCGGCATGGTGCGGGACGTCAAGCGTAGACGGAAGGCTTCCATCCGGGAGGACGTGCCGAAACCACGTCTGGAACGTACCTGTCGGCGGACCCGGATGGGACTCATCCCAGGCGACGTAAGCACCCCCCACGCTGTCTGGCACAACTGCGGGGACATTCTGTGGCGGACCTCCGACCGGAAGTCCATCCCCTGACCAGCCCTCGGCCGGATCACCAAACTCGGTGACGCGTGTTATCCGTCCTCTGAAGTCGCCCGGATAGTTGGAGCCCGATGTTCTCCATGTGACATAGGCTCCGCCCTGTCCGTCGGGCCCGACTCTCTCCCAGCCCGAGAACACGGGAAGTGCCGACAGCTGCGTTCCGCCGGCCACGTAGTAGGTGAAGCCGGTGCCGGAGACGCGCTGCAGGAACACTTGGCCGAGCGTGCTATGCCACGTGGCAAATGCTCCGCCAGCCCCATCAGAAGCAATGGAAGGACTGACGGCGGAGCCGCTCGCAACCTCCAGGCCGTCAGCTGGCCAACCCAGCGGTCTTGCGCCGGAAGCAGAAACTCTGGTCATGCGGACAGTGATTGGATTCCCCGTGTTCCACGCCACGAGTGCCCCGCCGCTTCCATCTGAACAAGCGACTTGGAGCGCAATGGCCGTCGGCACGACGCTGGTCGAGAGTTGCGTACCGCCCGCGGGCCAGCCTCCCGCGCGTGCACCGCTGGACAGAAAGCGTGTGGCAAAGGGGAAGGGTCCAACCCCCGAGAGCGGGGGGCTCTCCTGCAGCCAGACTACATTGACCCCATCGACGCCATCAGCGCCAACTAGGATCGAATGAAAACCAAAGCTCGAAACCAGTGTCCCGCTCGTGGTCCACCCTGGGGCCGGGAGACCGGACGGCAGAATCCGCGTCAGAAACAGTCCGGGGGGATCGGCTGTGCCGTTTCGGTGCGTTTGTTGCCACGCCACATAGACGGCTCCGCCCTGATCGACGAAGAGACTCGGACCGCCTGATATCGGTAGAGCCCCGACCACTAGGCCCGTGTCCGGCCATCCGATCGCCGGGGAGCCATCAGACGTGAACCGGAACAGCTTGATCCAGTTCGAGAGCCTACCAACGACGTAGAGCCCGCCGGCAAGGTCCGAGCTTGCTGTCCAGCCTAGAACGGCACCCAACAACAGGCCGTGTGGGGGCCAAGCGGGATCAAGCGTGCCCAGAGAAGTGAGCGAGGCGACTCTCGTACCGTCTGTGCCGCTCGAAATTACAAACGCTCCTCCGTGAGGCTTGGACACCACGAGTGGCCCGTCCGTGTACCCAATGAACACCGGAGCGTCAGTGGCACGGGCCTGGTGGAACGACAGCGCGAAGCAGACCAGCGCCCCACAGCCGAAAAGGAACCTTCGAGCGGCCAAGCGTACCTCGGAGCTGAGCGAACCGGGCATCCCGCCCGTGAGGCCGACGGTCATCGGGGCCGTGGCGCGCCGTCCCGTGGCGCCCGGTCAGTGTAGAATTGGTTACAGGCGCCGAACAGGAGAATCAGACTGGACGCATACAGATCCCACGCGCAACGCGGGGGTTCGGGGGACTTATGGACAACATCGAATTTGACCGCCTCGCCGCCTGGCTGACGCGGCAGAGCCCGAAACGACTTGGTTACCTGAACCGCCTGCGCTGGGCGGGCATGCCCGAGAAACACCTTGGGCCGATCGCCTGGGCGCTCTACCGGCGCCAGTACGGGCTGGAGGCGCGGGCGCTGGTCTCCCTCGTCATGGTTCCGCCGGAGGTGGTGCAGGAGGCTCGCCAGGGCCTCCAGTTGCGTCAGCTGCTAACGCCCGCCTATGCGGCCCTCGCCTCGGTCCTGCTTGACCCCGAGACGCCCTCAAACGTGAAAGAACGGGCACGGGCCGATCTCGCCGCCCGTACCTACGTGCCCGATGGGGCAGACCGTGAGGGCTGGGCCAGTGAGGCAAGGAACTGTCTCGTCGAGCTGGCGGCAAGGCGCGAGCGGTGGGACGCGCGGGCGACGGAGCAATTGGCGGAACGAAAGACGCGGAGTGAACGCCGCAGGGCGCAACTCACGTCTGACGGGGCTTCGCCCTCCTAGTCCCTTTCGGGCGCGCGCTGGCCCTGCTCGCCGACAAGTCTTTTCGGCCTGAGCGAGGTAGTTTCAACGGGTTCGGCCTGGCCGCGCTCCTCTCAGTGACGGGGGCGACACCGCTGAGCGCCCGAAGCTCGGCCAGCAGGCGATCCCCTTCTCGGCCGCGCGAGTTGAGTGGGAGCAGGCGAAGCGCGCGGCGAATCACAGCCATTCGTTCCAGCTTCGCGAGGTCCTCACCCATCGCGTATATGGGCTGCAAGAGTTCCTTGCGCGTGCGGTCAATGGCCCATTGGAACTGCTGGCCTCGTCTATCGCCGAGACCTCGCCGCGAGTCCTGAGGATGCTTAGCTTCCCAGGCCTTTCCAATCTCCGACCACGTCATCGCATCCGCGGCATCGGTGCGCCTCAACCATTCGACGAACAGGAGTTTCTCAAGGGATTCGGATTCGATATGGCGAACGCGCTTACCAAGCATCCAGTTCTGAGCATGCTGGAAGACCTTCTCGACGGACTCTTTCGAGATCCACGGATGGATTTCGAGGCTGACGCGACCGTGCACGATGTCTGCCGCAGACGTGTGTGTATGGCCTACCATCACCGGCAGGGTTCGGGGCGTTTGCCCGGTGAGCATGAACCATGTGGTCGCGGGTAAGTCCCAGTGAAACTGAAACGCGGTCGCCTCCGCGATTCTGTCGAGTTCCGCGAGCAGCGATCCGGGGAGGAACTTCAACTCAATCTGGTATCCGTGTGAGAGTTGGTATTTCCGAATCTGCCACGGGATCTTAGGGCTCGCCTTCGTGGTGGCAACTGGAACCGTCTCTTCGCGCTGGCACTGATGATCTCCTTCGGTCCACTCACACCGGACCCCAAGCCAAACGATGTGTACGAAGGTTCCATTCGCCGTCCGCAGGTGCTCGAAGCGAGGCTCGGGGCTAACCTCCGTGGTGATCATCTTGCGCCCGTCAGTCGGAATTCCCGCCTGGGCTAGGTGCTCGGGCGATAGCAGTCCATTCGCGGGTGACCGCAGGAACCTATCCGCGTCGCCATCACCCAGCGTGCTCCCGGCGAGGAATCGTCTCCGGAATTCGAGCGCGGGCGGCCAGTTGCGGGCCTCGTCCGCCAACAGGATCGAGAGCGCTTCCGCCCGCAGTTCCTCCTCCTCCGTGAAGTACTTGTCCGGCGGGGTGTAGTGCGCTTGGCGTGGTGGCCGGTGCTTGGCGTGCTTGAACACGCTCGACACGCCAGCACAGACCAATGGAGCGACTTCGGCCAGGTGCTCTACGAGGGCTTTCTCGCTCGCGAGGGCACTCGGCTCCCCATCCTCCCCGTCCGCGTAATCGCGTAGCGCTCGCCGACACGCGGGAGTGATGCGGTTCCTCGATAGCTCGGTGACCCGCCGGAACACCCGATCCCACCCGGATTCGTCCATTTGCACGCCGTGTCCTCACCAGATGGTCCACTGAAAGAGGACTGAAACGGACCGATGGTGCGAATCAAGCCGTCCAGCCGGATGGCAGGGAGGATAGCAAGATGAAGCAAGAAGTGCAGTTTCTACGCGCGCAGGACGTCGCACCGCTGCTGGGGGTCTCAACCGGGCGGGTCTACCAGATCATCCGGGCAGGGCGGCTACCAGTTGTGCGGGAAGGGCGTTCGATCCTGCTCCCGCGGGCAGCTTGGGACGAGTGGCTCAGGCGGCGTTCCGAGGCCGCTCTACGGGTGTTGAGCCAGACAGGCGACACACGGTCGTTTGTCACGGACCGGTCCAACTAGAAATGACGAACCGCCCGGCGCGCGAACGCCAAGCGGTTCTTGGGAGATGCCTATGACTAGCAGGAGTTTGCTTCAGCGCGGCGCCCGGCGCAAGGCCGAACGCGCCAAGGTGCTTGGGATTCGTGAGGTTTGCGCACTTCAGGTGAGGTACCACGCCAGGGAGTGCTGGTTGGCGCTCGTTGCTTGGCTACTCGGAGACGAGGGCCACCGATGAGCGCCGCAGTCCAACGCGTGCTCGACGCGCTTGAGGCCCACGGCTGCAATCCCCGCAAGTCGGGCGCGGGCTTCATGGCTCGCTGCCCGGCACACGCCGACCACAACCCGTCGCTCAGCGTCGGCGAGGGCAGCGACGGTAAGGCCGTCGTGCATTGCCACGCGGACTGTACCGTTGAACAAGTACTAGGACTGCTCGGCCTCACGCTGGCGGACCTGTTCGAGGAGCAGCGTGACGACCGCGTGCGCGAGACGCGCTACCCGATCCGCGAGGCGAGCGGCGCGCTTGTCGCCACCCACGTTCGACGCGATGGCCCGGATGGCAAGCGGTTCCATTGGGAGCGCGACGGGAAATCTTCGTTGGGCGGGATGCGCTGCGCGAGCCTGCCGCTCTACGGCTCCGAGCTGGTGGCCGGGATGCCGGCGGACGAGCCGGTGATCGTGACCGAGGGCGAGAAGGCTTGCGACGCCGCTAGATTCCACGGCCTCAACTCTGTGGCGACCGTCACCGGCGCTGCCTCGTGCCCCGACCGCAGCGTCCTCGGGGTCCTCGCGGGCCGCGACGTCGTGCTGTGGCCTGACAGCGACGAGCCGGGTGCCAGCCACATGCAGAAGGTGGCGGCTCGACTCGACGGCATAGCCCGGAGCATCCGGGTGTTCAAGTGGGCCGGGGCGCCCCAGGGCGGGGACGCCGCGGACTACTTCGCGAACGGAGGCACCAGCGAGGGCCTGCGAGCCGAAGTCGCGAAGGCACCATCGGCGGAGGCGAACCCGACCGAAAATGATTCTGCCGCCCTTAGGGATGGAGTTCCGGCAGAAAGCATTCTCCGATTCCGGACCGCCGCCGATATCACCGCACTCGGGGCCGTGGATGTCCCGTGGATCGCCCGCCCATGGGTGGCAGGCGAGTGCATCACGCTCCTGGACGGGAAGGTCAAGGCCGCTGGAAAAACCACGTTTGCCGCCGATCTGGTGCGCGCGGTCCTCGACGGAGATGACTTCCTCGGGCAGCCCACCACGTCCACTCGCGTCGTCTGGCTGACCGAGCAGTCGCCGACCAGCTTCCGGCAGGTGCTGCGACGCGCAGGCCTTGAGCAGCGGCAGGACCTGCTTCTGCTGTCCTGGCACGACACTCGATCCCACACCTGGCCTCAGGTAGTCGAGGCCGCCGTGCGCAAGGCCCGCGAGTTCGGTGCCGGGCTCCTCGTCGTGGACACGCTGTCTCAGTTCGCTGGACTGCAAGGGGATTCCGAGAACGCTGCCGGAGACGCGCTGCGCGCCATGCAGCCGTTGCAGGCCGCCGCTGCGCAGGGGCTGGCGGTGCTCGTCTGTCGCCACGAGCGGAAGTCCGGCGGCGACGTGGGCGACTCGGGCCGGGGATCGTCTGCGACCGCGGGCGCGGTGGACATCGTGCTCGCCCTACGCCGGCCAGCAGGGGCGACGCGGCCGACGATACGCTCCCTCCATGGCCTCTCGCGCCTCGACGGCACCCCCGACGAGGTAATGATCGAACTTGTGGACGGCCGGTATGTCTCGTTGGGCACGGCCCACGACGTAACAGCCCAGGAAGCCCGCCAGGCCATTCTCGACTCTTGCTCGACAGACCCCGCGGAAGCCTTGGAGTTGAAGGCCATTTTGGATAAGAACCCCAGGCTGAAGCGGACGACCGCCCAGGAGGAGATCGCGACGCTACTGGGGACGGACGACATCCTGCGCGTGGGCAGCGGCAAACGGGGCGACCCGTACCGCTACCACGTCCAGAATGCTTTCTGCCGGAACTCCATCTCCACTAGCGGCAGAAACATTTCGGAACTGACGCCGCCCGGTGGATTGGTTTCTGCCGAAACCCCCGCGGGCTCCGGCAGAAAGGATCCCGAGCCTGAGAACTCCGGCACTAGGCCATCCCCGAGCCCTGCGGGTGATGGCGTCGATTCGGAGGTCGAGACGCTGACGACCTTCCTCGCGGGAGACCAGCCGTGAGCCGCGAGCAAGCCGCAACGCTCGCACGCGTGCTCCTGGAGAGCTGGCAGCCCGCTGGCGACATCCCGTTCCCGACGCAGCAAGAACACGAGGAGGTGTGCGCGCGGCTGGGGCTCGATCCCACACTGGGCCAGGAGCCAGCCGTACTCGGCCACGAGAGCGAACGGGCCCACGACGCTACGCCCCCGGACCGCGAGGTGGGGGTTGGCCGTGGCTGAGCACCGTCTCGGCATCGTGCCGACACCGGCCGAGCTGCTCGCGGACCCCGAGCGGGCGCTGGACCTCCCCTTCCCCGAAGCGGCGACCATGCTTGCGCGCGTTGGGGCGCTGGACGCCTTACTGCGCGTCAGGCTGGCGGCGAGCCAGGCACCAGAATCGGACCGCGAGCAACCGGCCGGGGAAGACGGCCTCTTGTCAGCCGCAGATGCGGCCAGGCGGACAGGAATGTCCAAGCGCTGGCTCTATGTGCACGCCGACACCTTGCCCTTTGCCCGCCGCATCGGCCGAGCTGTCCGGTTCTCCCCCGCCGGCATCGAGCGGTGGCTCTCCACGCGAAAAACGCTGAAACGAGCCCAAGAGATATGATATCGTATCGCCTATGCGACGCCAGACACGAAGCCGCGTAGCGAGCCGGAAGGACATGGCCGTCACGGTCATCGCCCTGCCGCGCGAGCTGCACAAGAAGCTGCTCGCGATCACGCGCAGCAGCGGGCTCGCACTGTCGGAGCAGGCGCGGCGGGCACTCGCCGCATGGGTTGCGCAGCACGAACGCAGGAGGGGCGACAAATGAATGAACTGGGAGAAGTGGCACGAACAGAGCCACGTCGCGAGGGCCGAATCTTCGCGCGAGGTAAGCGTGGAATCCTGTGGATCGCGTGGTACGACACCGAGGGGCAGGAGCAGCGCGAGAGCACCAAGAGCATTGACGCGCGGGTGGCGGACCGGAAGTTGCGTGCGAAGCTCACCGACAAGGAACGGGGCGTCCGCCATGTGCCAGGCGCGCACCGCGTCACCGTCGGCGACTTGCTGGACGGGCTTCGCGACTACCACGAGGCGCGCGGCACGAAGAGCTGGCCACGGTTCCGCCAGGCCGCGGCTCACGTCCGTGAGCACTTTGGGAACGACGCGCGGGCGGCGGACCTCGACTATCCAGCGTTGGAAGCTTACGTGAAGGCGCGGCGGCGGCAGGAGGCGGCGGCGGCCACCGTTCGCGGCGAACTGGCGACGCTCTCACAGGCGTTCAAGATCGCCCGCAAGCGTGGGCTTGTGGCCACGGCGCCAGTATTCCCCACCGTGACGGTGCGGAACACCCGGACGGCGTGCTTCACCGACAACGAGCTGGCCGCGATGCTTGAAGCCCTGCCGGGACCGGTCCGGCCCGTGGTCGAGTTTGCGAGCCTGACCGGCTGGCGACTGCGGGAGTGCGTCGGACTGTGCTGGGACGGCGTGAGCTTTGAGGACAGGACGGTCCGCCTCAAGCCCGACGAGACAAAGAACGGCCGGGGCCGCGTGTTCCCGTTTGGCATGCTGCCCAGGCTGGTGGCGCTGATTGACCGTCAGCGCCAGGAGCGGTGGCGGGTCGAGCGGGAGCGCGGCATCGACGTGGGGCACGTATTCCACCGGGACGGCCACCCGATCACGGACAAGGCCCTACACCACGTCTGGCTGGCCGCCTGCGAGCGGGCGAAGCTTGAGGATCGGCACTTCCACGACCTGCGGCGCTACGCCGCCCAGCGGCTCGTCAAGGCCGGCGTGGCGCGCACCGAGGCGATGGCGCTCATGGGACACGAGACGGAGAGCATGTTCGTCAGGTACGCGCTGAACGACCTGCCCATGCTTGAGAAAGCAGTCGCGAAAGTGGCCGCCCTCGACCTGGGTTAGGGTGCGACACGGACAAATCCACGGACAAATCGAAACCCGCGCTCGCAAGTGTCTGCAAACGCGGGTCAAGTTTGGTGCCCGGGGCGAGATTTGAACTCGCACGGGTTTCCCCATACGCCCCTCAAACGTACGTGTCTACCAATTCCACCACCCGGGCACGGACATCCTCGACTGCTGGATCAGCGATTCGTATCGCCCGCGGGGGCCGGGATCGCCGGGGCCGGGGTGACCGGGCTCGCGGCCCCGCCCGGAGCGGGCGCGCCGGTCGTGGGCGTGGCGGGCGCGGTGCTCGCCGCACGCTTGGCTGCCTCCGACACGATGCTCTTCGCGCCCGTCGTGCCGCGCGCCGTCATCAGCGCGAGCGAGAGCGACGTCATGAAGAACAGCACGCCCAGGACCACCGTGGCGCGCGTGATGAAGTCGGTGGCGCCGCGGCCGCCAAACACGGTCTGCGTCGCGCCGCCGAAGGCGCCGCCCGCGAGCCCGCCGCCCTTGCCCGACTGGACGAGGACCACGGCCACGAGGCACAGGCAGACGATCAGGTGAAGCGCCATCAACAGGGCGTACATGCTGCTCCTCGGTTCTGTGGAGGTGTTCCGGCGCCGGCCACGGGAACCCCAACCGGCCGGTGCGACAAGCGGGCAAGGAATCTATCAGCCGGCCCCGAGCGCCGTCAAAACAGCGACGCCGGGCGGCGGCGTGGTCATCCCGCCGAAGCCGCCGCCGCGACGATCTTCCAGAACGAGGCGGCCTCGAGCGATGCGCCGCCCACGAGCGCTCCGTCCACGTCGGCCTCGGCGAACAGCTCCGCGGCGTTGCCGGCGTTGACGCTGCCCCCGTAAAGGATGGCGAGCGCGCCGCCCGTGTCCCCGCCCACCACGCGGTCGAGCGTCGCACGGATGACCCGGTGGGCGTCGCGAGCCTGTTCGGGCGTGGCCACCTTGCCGGTACCGATCGCCCAGACCGGTTCGTAGGCCACCACGGTGGCGCGCGCGTCCTCGGCGCCGAGGCCGTTCCAGGCGATCGTGACCTGGCGCACGAGCACCTCCTCGGTGCGGTTCGCTTCGCGCTCGGCGAGCGTCTCGCCCACGCACACGATGGGCGTGAGCCCGTCGCGCTGCGCGGCGCGCAGCTTGGCCGCGACCTGCGCGTCGGTCTCCCCCATGAGATGCCGGCGCTCGGAGTGCCCCACGATCACCCAGCTGCAGCCCGCCGCGGCGAGCATGGCGCCCGAGACCTCGCCGGTGAACGCGCCGTGCGGCTCGGCGTGCAGGTTTTGCGCGCCCAAAGACATGCCGCCTCCCGACAGCGCGCGTCCCACCGGTTCAAGCAGCGGGAACGGCGGGCAAAGCACCACCACCGGCACGTCGGCCGAGGCCGGGTCGGCGGCGCGCAGTGAGGCCAGCTCGCGCGCCAGCGCCGCACCCTCGGGCGCGGTGCGGTTCATCTTCCAATTGCCGGCCACGATGCGCGGGCGGCGCGAGACCGCGGCTCGGGGGATCACGCGACCAGGTCCTCGAGTGCGGCGACGCCGGGCAGCACCTTGCCCTCGAGGAACTCGAGCGACGCGCCACCGCCCGTGGAAAGGTGCGAGAAGCGCGCGGCAAGACCGCTCTGCTGTACTGCGGCCACCGAGTCCCCCCCGCCCACGATCGTCACCGCCCCGCCCGCTTTGAGTTCCGACATGGCTCGCGCCACGCCCATCGTGCCGGCGGCGAACGCCGGCACCTCGAAGATACCCATCGGGCCGTTCCATAACACGGTCTTCGCGTCGCGCAACTTGCCGGCGAAAGTGGCGAGCGAGGCGGGGCCGATGTCCACGCCCATCTCGTCCACGCCCAGCAGTTCCACCGGTTTCGCGGCCGAGGGTGCGCTGCCGTCGGGCGCGGTGGAGGCGATGCAATCTCCGGGCAGCACCAACTCCACGCCGCGCGCCGCGGCGTCCGCCAGCACTTGTCGCGCCAGCTCGAGCCGGTCGTCCTCGACGAGCGAGCGGCCGACCGGTTTCCCCTGGGCCTTCAGGAACGTGAACATCATCGCGCCGCCGATCAGCAGGCGATCCACCTTGCCGATCAGCGAGGTGATGACGTCGATCTTGCCGCTGATCTTGGAGCCGCCCAGCACCGCCACGAACGGCCGCTTCGGGGATTCGAGTGCCCCGCCGAGGTAGTCGAGTTCGGTCTGCATCAAGAATCCGGCAACGGCCGGGCGCAGCAGGTGGGCGACCCCTTCGGTCGAGGCGTGCGCGCGGTGCGCCGTGCCGAAGGCGTCGTTCACATAGCACTGGCCGAGCTTCGCCAGCGCCTGTGCGAACGCCGGATCGTTGTTCTCCTCCCCGGGGTGGAAGCGCAGGTTCTCCAGCAGCAGCGCCTGGCCGTCCCCGAGTGCGGTGGCCGCCGACTCGGCGACGGCGCCCACGCAGTCGTCGGCCCATGCCACGTCCATGCGCAGCAGTCGGGACAGCCGCTCGCGCACGGGTTTCAAGGAGTACTTCGTGTCCGGGCCGCCCTTGGGCCGGCCGAGATGCGAGCACAGCACGACGCGGGCGTGTTTCTGCAGCAGGTAGCGAAGCGTGGGCAGCGCCGCGACGATGCGCGTGTCGTCGGTCACCTCACCGTCGGCCACCGGCACGTTGAAGTCCACGCGCACAAGCACGCGCTTCCCGGCGCAGTCCAGGTGCTGGACGGTCTTCTTCGCGAAGCTCATGGGCGGCGCCTCAGGCGAGCTTGAGGAGCGCGTCCACGACGCGGTTGGAGAAGCCCCACTCGTTGTCGTACCACGACAGCACCTTCACCATGTCGCCCTGCATGACGATCGTGGAGAGCGAGTCGAACACACTGCTCGCCGGGTTGCCGATGACGTCGTTCGAGACGATGGGATCCGTGCAGTACTCGAGGATGCCCTTGAGCGGCCCCTGCGCGGCGGCATTCATGGCGGCGTTCACCTCTTCTTTGGTGACCGTCCGCTTCACGCGACAGACCAGGTCCACGAGCGAACCGTCCATGACCGGCACGCGGACCGCGAGGCCGTCGAGCCGACCCTTGAGGCCCGGCAGCACCTCGCCGATGGCCTTCGCCGCGCCGGTCGAAGTGGGGATCATGTTCATCCCGGCCGCGCGCGCGCGGCGCAAGTCCTTGTGCGGCAGATCGAGGATGCTCTGGTCGTTCGTGTAGGCATGGATCGTGGTCATGAGCCCGTGGTCGATGCCGAAGCTGTCGTCGAGCACCTTGGCCACCGGTGCGAGGCAATTCGTCGTGCACGAGCCGATGCTGAACACCTGGTGCTTCGACTTGTCGAATAGGTGGTCGTTCACTCCCATCACGAACGTGAGGTCCGCGCCCTTGGCGGGTGCCGAGACCAGCACCGCGCGGGCGCCGGCCTCGAGGTGCACCGCGGCCTTGTCGCGCTCGGTGAAGCGCCCCGTGGCCTCGAGTACGATGTCCACGCCGAGCGCTTTCCACGGCAGCTTCGCCGGGTCCTTCTCGGCGCTCACCGCGATGCTGTCGCCACCGATCACAATCTTGCCGTTCACGGGCTGGCTCGACGCCTCGTGCCACACGCGGTGCACGGTGTCGTACTTGAGCAGGTGGGCGAGGGTCGCCGCGTCCGTGAGGTCATTGACCGCCACGAAATCGATCGGGGCGTTGCGAGTTTTCGCCGCTCGAACCACCAGGCGGCCGATGCGGCCGAAGCCGTTGATCGCGACCTTTAGCGCCATGACGGGATCTCCTCGGGGTCCGGTGGGCCCGCCGTGACGCGCGCGCGCCTCACACCCGGGGTGAGGGGGGCGCTTCCAAGTCCGGCGGCATCAAGGGGTTATGCGACTGGAGCGCCGGACGATGCCACACCGCTCGAGGCCGGTCAAGAACGCCCCCCCTGCGGCTACTCCGTGGAATAGCGCAGCGTGTACGTGCCCAGTCCCTGCTCGTCCACGAACAGGAACAGCATGCGCCGCCGCGTCACCCGCCCCTGCGAACCCTCGGGGTCCACGTCGAACGGCAGCGGGATGTCGCCCTCGTAGATCCACACCTCGTAGGGGCGCTGGTCCCCGCCCGGGCCCTTCTGGTTCACCTCGCCCATGACGCGGTCCTCGCGGCGGATGATCTCCTCGAGCGCGCGAGTCAGCGTCTCCTCGCCGGCCGGCATGACCTGGTGAAGGATCTCGGTGGGCGCACCGTAGCGGATGTACGCCCGACCCATGTCTGAGAACATGCCTCGGCCGATGCCGAAACGCGAGTACTGGAGATTCGCGTGATCGACCCGCTCGCGGAAGGTGAGATAGGACTCGTTCACGGCGGTCTCGGGCGTGGGATCGCGCCTGCGCCAGAACTCCTCGAGCATCTTCTCCTGCTCGCCGGGCTGGAGCACCGCGAACTGCTCCTCGTCGCGCGCCTCGAGCAGGAAGTGCACGTCGTCGGCCACGTCCGCGGAGTTGCGATTCCACGTGTCGGGGTTCCAGCCGATGCTGAACCGCGTCCGCCGCTGCAGCGCGCCCGGATCTCCCTCCTGCCAGACCCTGGCGTCCAGCTGGTAGGCGCCCGGCGGTTGGTCGGTCACGTCGAAGCGCACCGCGCCATGGGCGAGGCCTCCCGCCACCGAGGTGCTCTCCTGCTGCGCCACCACCGCGCCGCTGTCGTCGAGCACTCGCACCACCCACCGCCACGGGCGTTCGTCTCCGTGCCGGGAGCGGGCGGTGAACGCCGCCTCGAGCGTGCCGGCGTAGAGCCCGTAGAGCCGGTCTGGATTCGGGATGCGCGCCTGTCCCCCGCGCACGAACGCCAGCCCCGGCACACGGCCCGCCACGGGCCACACGAACTCGAGATCCGAGAGGTCGCGGCCCGCCTGGGGGCGAGGCACTTCGAGATCCCCGCGGATCTCCGTGTGTTCGTGAACCTGGGATCCCGAATAGACGATGCCGCGCTTGCGAGAGCGCAGGTCCTCAACGCGCGCCTGGACACGGCAGGCTCCGGGCGCCACGGGAAAGCGGAAGAGCACCACGCGTCCCTGGCCACGGCTGGTGTCGGCGAGGCTGAGGGCGAACTCCTGGCTCGACTCGAGTTCGCCCGACGAATACCGACTCCGCACCTTCACGATGGCCCGCACCCGCGCGTTGCCCTCGGCGTCCCGCGACAGTTGCGTCAGCGTCGTGGGCGGGATGCGCAGGTACACCTCGAGCTGGTAGCCCGCGGAGTCGGGGAACGCCGCGGCGTCACAGGTGAAGCCGGTGCGCCCCCCCACCCGCCAGGGCGGCGGGCCCTCCAGGCGCTCCACGGCCGGGGCAGGCGCGGCGGCAAGGCCCGTCCCCAGGAGCAGGATGCGGGCCGCTACCCATGCGAACCGGCGCGCCCCCGTGTGGGAGCGCGCCGGCCGCAAAATCCGTGCATCCGTGAACGACCGCATCATCAGGCCCTTGTGCGGGTCTCAGAACTGGAAACTGAGGGAGATGCGATGCGAGGAGCCCAGGTCCAGCATGTCGGTGAACGAGTAATCCATGTCCGCCATGCCCGCGACCGAGACTGGGAAATGGACGCCCACCCCGCCGGCGAGTCCCTCGGTGTCGTAGTTGAACGCGTAGCCGCCCCGCAGGAACAAGTACTTGTGGAAAGAGTATTCCGCACCCACGTTGACGCGCTCGGAGTTGTCCGGCGGGTGCGAGAACTCGAACGAACCCACGAGCTTCTGCTCGGCGCTCTTGAGCAGCGTGGCGGACGTGCCGACCCGGAAGATGGACGGGATGCGCGCCTCGCGCTCGATGAACTTCTCCGTCGAGCCGATGTTCTGGATGGCCATGCCGATGCGCATGCCCGCGGCGCCCACGTCGTAGAGCGTGCCGAGGTCGATTGAGAACGTCTGCTGCGACAGGTCGGCCAGCCCGGTGTGGATCATGTTCGCCGTGAGGCCCGCGCTGAACTTGTCGGTGAAATACCGGGCGTACGTCACGCCCGCGGCGAGCATGCCGGCATCGAACGTCTGGCCAGTGCCGGTCGGCTGGAACGCGGTCGTCACTTCCATCGGCTGCATGGTCAGCGTACGAGCGTGCACCGCGAACGCACCCGGGATCTTCTTCATGTGGAACACGTAACCGACCTGGTCGTACGACAGATCCGCGGGCCAGCTCGCGTGGTTCAGCGACAACTGCGACTTGTCCGGGTCCACTCGCGCGATGCCGGCCGCGTTCCAGAACACGGACGTCGCGTCGTCGGCCACGGCCACGAACGCGCCGCCCATGCCGGCGCCACGGGCGCCCACGCCGATCTTCAGGAACTGCCCGCCGAACGTTCCGACCTTTTCGAAGATGTCGGCCTGCGCGAGTCCCGGCAACAGCAGCGCCGCGAGTCCCGCCAGCGCGATCAGTCTCTTCACGGTTCTTCCTCCTTGCTTCGTCACGGTCAGCGGATGACGACGAACTTGCCGCGCTCGGTGCCCCGGCTCGACTGTACGGTGAACAGGTAGATGCCGCTCACGACGTCCTGTCCGTTGCGCGAGATGAGGTTCCAACGCGCTTGACCGTCGTTCGCCG
Source organism: uncultured bacterium (assembly GCA_964418975.1). Lineage (GTDB taxonomy): Bacteria > Eisenbacteria > RBG-16-71-46 > RBG-16-71-46 > RBG-16-71-46 > JAIOPA01. The sequence continues at coordinate 34,978 of CAYQNV010000103.1, forward strand.
TGTCCTGTTGCTTGGTCACATTGCTGTGGGAGTCCCCACGACTGTCGATCACGGTCGCGGTGCGCAAAGACGCATCTACCGCGTCGTCGGACGCGATCGTGTTCACGAGATCCCCGGACAGCGTGAAGATCTTGATGGACCACTTGCCCGTAGGTAGCCCGAGGAAGTCGATGTGGGTCCCGGTGGGGTCCGACGCATTCGGCGTGAGATCCCAGGCCGAGGGTCGCGCCGGGATCGACCGCAGGCCGCGATAGGGGTTCGGCACCACCCAGACGCCGCGATTCGAGGCCGTTGCGGACTGCGGCACGACGCCTTCGGCTTCGACAGCGGCGCGCCGGCCGGCCAGTTCGACCCTGCCCTGGCCAAAGCCCGTGGAGTCCTTGGCGGACACCGAGTAGAAGTAGAGGAAGCCGTTCTTCACGCTGCGATCCACGTAGCTGTAGCGGCCCACCGGATAACGTGTCCGGCCTTCCTTTTGAGCGGAGGAGCCCAGGGCGAGCGCCGAGTCCACGACACAGTTCGGGTATCCCACACACAGCACCGTCGGATCCGGGCGGATCACGTCGCCGCTCTGCAGGTCCCAGATGTCGCCGCGCTCCAGGCACATCCGCGCAGAGTCGTTCAGCTGCGGGACGAAGATCTTCGGACACTGCAGCGTGCCGTTCTCGTCTCGCAGGTTGTTGTCCGCGTAGTTGAACAGCCGGTATTCGGCAAGCAGCGTCCAGTCGTCCTCGGCCGGGCCGGCGGAGCCCACCGGGCGCGTCCAGTCCGAGACCTTCCAGATCTGGTAGGTGCGGAAGTCGAACCAGCCGGTCTTGGGATCGGGCGAGATCTCGGACAGGTTGTCCCACGCCAGCGTCACGCTGCCATCACCCGCCGGCGGGAAGCGGCGGTCCGGGTTGTCCGAGTAGTTGTAAGTCACGCCGAGGTTCGAGTTCGGGCTGGGCGGCGGCGACTCCGCCAGCCAGGTGCGGCGGAACAACCCGCCCAGCTGCGAGGAGTAAGCACCCGTGCAGTAGCTGCAATCGAAATCGAACCACTGGTAGTGCTGGTCGTCGACGGGGCGGAGTGCCGGATCGTGCGCTTCACAACCCTGCAACTGCAGGAACTGCCCCGGGGGGGCCGTGATCGGGGTCTCGCGGCCCGGATAATCGGTGAGCAGCGGCCACGCACGCGACTCGTACGAGCCCTCGAACGCGAGTTGCGCCGCGATGGCGTTGTCGAGCGCTGGGTAGCGGGCGATCAAGTCGAGACCGCTCGGGACGCCGAAGATCTCTTCCTGCGTCACCGGGTCGCGGCCGATCGACGTGGCCGCGGCCTGGTAGTCTCCGACGTACGACAGCGCGGTCCGCAGATCGCCCGCGCGCACGCCGAGCGCGATGGTGCACTCGAGTTCGGCGTTCGGCTGCCAGTGCCGCCACGGACCGATCGACGCCCACGCCGTGTAGTCGCTCCGCTGGTCTCCCGGGACCTGATTGATGAAGCCGAGCGTCGCCAAGTTCGTGGCGTCGGTGGAGACGTTGTCCCTGCTGGTCATGAGCTCGAAGCGCTGCTGGTCGATGAGCGGGTTGCCACCCTGCACGTAGGGAGTGCCCACCGGGAACGACCGGAACGCGCGGAAACCCACCGTGCGCGGACCCAGGTCTTGCGGACCACCCGTCGCCATCGGATCGATCGTGTGGTCGATGAGCAGGAAGTGGGGCACGCCCAGCGTCTTGTTCTCGTCGCCGTCGTCATCGGCCACCGAGAACCCCTGCACCGTGACCATGAAGCGCGGGCAGAGCGCGGAGTCGGGGTCCACATCCGGCACGTCGGGCCTCGTCCCCTTGCTCTGGCGGCGCAGGTCGGTCTCCTTGGTCTCCACGAGGAAGCGACCAAACGGGTACTGCGAGGCGTCGAAGTCGTCGCTGAAGAAGTTCGACTTGTCCGCCGGACCGCAGTCCATGTCCACTCGCCAGCCGATCGCGACCGAGTCCAGTTCGTGGCCGGAACGGTTGAAGAACTTCCAGTTCACGATGTTGAAGTCGGTGAAGCCGGGGATCGAGTAAGCCCACGCCGTCTGCCGGCACTCCACGCCGAGCGGCACGTGGCGTTCCGCGGCCGCGGCGGCGATGGCCTGCGGCGTGTCGTCGCGAATGACACAGGTATACATCTGCTGGCCGATCGCGGCGAAATCCTCGTCGATGAGACCGTCGCCGTCGTTGTCCCGCCCGTCGAGGAAGTCCTCGTCGTACATCTCGTGGCCGGTGAGCGGATTGAAGTCGCTGTCACTGTCGTCGTCCGTGAAGCGCACGCCGTTCACGATGCCGTCGTAGCCGCGGTACATGCGATCCTCGGGATCGAGCGTGGCGGGGCGCCATTCTTGAAGCAGGCTGACCCGGCGGACGGCATTCGGGTCCGTGGCGAACGGGTTGACCGCCCCCAGCCCGATGCCGCAGAAGTTCATGTACTCGATCGCCGAGGCGCCGGGCCACTGCGCCGACGGGTCGCTGGAGATGTTCGTGAACGGGTTTCCCACCAGTCCGTTGTTGGTCACCTTCATCACGAAGTTGCCCACATTCAAGACGGACCCGCCCCCGAAGATGTCCGGGATCGCCATGGGGCGCGCACCGCGCCGGCCTTGCGCCGACGCCGCGACGCGCGCGAGCACTTCCTGCTCGTAGGCGTCGAGCCCCTGCTGATCCGGATCGTCCGGGCTCAGGCGCGACCAAGCCGGCGTGGCGAACGCGCAGACCATGGCCGCCAGCAGCAGCCCGCGCGCGCTCCATCTCGTCGTCAGACCCATTCCTGCACGCTCCTTCATAGCCCCGGTACTCTTCATCAGAAGGTGACGCTGATGCCCATGCGGACGTTGCGCCCTTCTTCGAAGACGCGCGGGTCACGCAGGGGAACCCAGTCGAGGATGTTGTCGCCGTTCACATCTTGAAGATACGCACCACCCGTGCGACCGGTCTCGGTGTAGTAGATCGTGTAGTCGTCGCCCGCCGTGTTGACGAACGGGCTGCGGCCGCCGGACGTGATGGCTTGGATGTTGTCCGCGTCGAGCACGTTGCGAGCGTCCATGAACACCGTCACGCTCTGGCCCCAGATCTTGTAGAACTTGTCGGCGTCGAGCGTGAGTCGCGCCTGCGAAGGCTGGCGACGCGAGTTCGTGAGCGCTGGGTCCGGTCGCCGATCGTTACGGAACGCCGGCGTGAACGGGAAGCCCGAGCCGTACGTCCACAGCATGCGCAGGCCCCACTTGCCCGGGTCGCGAATCGTGCTGGCGACGCTCATGGTGTGCCGCTGGTCCCAGTTGAGCGGCTGCTCGCTGATCGGCAGGTAGAGCCGGCCACCGTTGAAGAACTGCAGCGCCGTGTTCGGGTCCGACGCCACGCCGGTGGCGATGGAGTACGTGTAGTTCACGTCCGCCGAGAACTTGTGGCTGAAGCTCTTGATCAGGCTGGCCTCGAAGCCGCGAGCTGAGGCGTAGTCCCCGTTGAAGAACACGTTCACCAGGTTGCCCGCCTCGTCGCGCTCCTGCCGCACGGTGATCAGGCCGTAGATGTCCTTGAAGAACACGGAGAACTGCCCGGAGATATCCTTCGTGAACAGGTGCTGCACGCCGGCCTGGTACGCGATGTTCGTTTCGGGCTCGAGGTCGGGATTGCCCTTCACACCCACGGTAGAGCTGATGCCGCGGTTCTCGAAGATGAACGAGCGCGCGGGAGTCTGGTATGTCCAGCCGTAGTGGAAGCTGAGCACGTCGCGGTCCGAGACCGGGTAGGCGATGCCGAGCCGCGGGCTGAACTGTTGCTTGTAACGCTTGCCGCTCTTCAGGTCGATGTTCGAGATCTGCGCACCGGGCGAGAAGAAGTCAAAGCGCAACCCGGCGTTCAGCACGAGTCCTTCGAACTCCCAGCGATCTTGCACGTACGCCGCGCCTTCGGGATTGTAGTTCACGAAGTCGGAGCGCGTGCCGCCGGGCAATCCGTTGCTCTCGTTGTTCGGCGACGTGAGCGACAGGTTTTGCACGCGGTTGTACTTGGCCTCGATGCCGGTCTTCCACGTGTGTTGCTTCCAACGACGCGTGGAATAGTCCGTCTTGACTGTGTTCACCCGGGTCTGTCGCGCCAGGTACGTGGGCACGTCTCCGTGCGTGGCGAAGTACGGGTTGTTCTCGGTGCCGAAGCCGAGGTTGCCGCTCCAGTAGAACGGATTCTGGATCCAGTACTCCCACGGCTCCTTGCCGCCGACGCTGTTGCGTGTGTGGAAATCCAGCGACGCCAAGCGCGTTGTCCAGACGCTCTTGTCGGAGAGCTGATTCGTCCACACGGCGGTGAACTGCTGGAAGCGGTCGTCGAGCGTTGGGACGTGGTCCGCAAGGTTCACGTGCTGGTACGTGGAATCCTGCGGGGTGGCGGCCCATGTCCCGTAGCGGGGCGAGAGCGTCATGCCGCCCCCGGCCAGGTGCGTGGTGTCGTACGTCACGGCCACGTAGCCCTTGCGGCTCCACTCGTGGATGTAAGGCGTGCTGATGGTGCGGTTGTTGATGGTCTCGAACGTGACCTTGTTGCGCGGGTTCATTCGGTACGCCAGCTTGAAGTTCGTGTTGATCTGGTTGTTCTGGCGATTGCCCAGCTGGATGAAGTCCAACAGCGTGCGCCGCGGCTGCGTCATGCCGGACTTGAGGTAGGTGTCCGAGAACGAGCCCTCGTAGGTCGCGAAGTAGGTGAGGTTCTTTACCGGAGTCGGACCGCCAAAGCCGAACGTGATGCGGTCGAAGTTGTTGAACGTCTTGGTGGGGTCGCCGTACCGGTCGGTGTCCCAACGCACCTCGCCACCCAGGCGGTCGGTGCCTTCCTTCGTGGACACGCTCACCACGCCCGAGAGCGCGTTGCCGTACTCGGCATCGAAACCGCCCGATAGCACGTCCGTGCCGGCTATGGCCAGGTTCGCGATATTCGCGCTGCCGCCGAACGCCGGGTCCGTGGCCTCGACGCCGTCGAACTGGAACTTCACCTCACCGCCGCGGCCGCCGCGGAAGTGCAGCTCGCCGCCCATCGCCACGACTCCGGCCTTGGTGGCCACCGCCTGGCTCAGGTTGTCGACGGGGATCTCCTTGAGCTTCTCGGCCGAGATGCTCTGCTTCGTCGTGGAGGATTTCGTGTCGATGCGCTTTTCGGCGCGCACCTCGATGGTCTCGACTTCCTTCACGACCCTGGTCTGGCCAACCGCGAAGTTGACCACCGCGGTCTGGCCCGCGTTCACCTGCACGGTCTGGATGATCGGGTCATAGCCGATGGCCTGCAGCTTGACTTGGTAGGTCCCCACGGGAATGCCTGCGATCACGAACGCACCCGTCTCGTCCGTCATGGTGCCCTGCTTGGTTCCGAGCACGACGACATTGGCGAACGAGACGGGGTCGTTGCCCTTCTCGAGGGCGCGGCCCGAGATACGGCCCGTACCCGCGGCTGCGGGCGCCGCCGGTCGGGTCTGCGTGAGCGCCGGCGCTGCGACGACCAGGCAAGTGGTCGCCACGACGAGCGTCAGCAGGGCGCGTCGGACAGAAGTGAACATGAGTGGGAGCCCTCCCGAGAGAACCACCGAGCGGATCAGCGGATGTGTCGTCCTGGCCGGAATATCCGGCACAAGGTGCCAACATCCGTCTTCGGTGTCAAAGGAATCCTGTCGCCAAGTCGTTCGCGAGACGCGAGTTCCGGTTCCGTTCCGGACCCAGCGATCGCGTGTTCGGGGGGGTGGACACACCGAAGCTTGGTAGAGAGGAAGTGGGATCGCCGACAACGCACGCGTGGTCACGCGGAGGCGCACCCATTCGCCACAAGTGGCGTCCCGTGGGTGCGATACGCCCGTCACGAGGTAATATCGGAGTTCCGCGCCCGGAGGTCAACCCCTAAACCGACGAACGCGGAGCCCCTCCCGGTGGCGGAATCCTGCCCAGGCCGGGGGCGGGCGCCCGTCAGAACGCCCAGTGAAGCTGGATCGCGAGGTTCTGCCGGCTCTGGCGTTCGTCCGCAGCACTCGAGAAGTCCTGGTTGCGGAACTCGAGCGCGTAGCCCGACTCCAGCGACCAGGACGCTCCGGCGGGCTTGTAGCCGAACCCGACCGAGACCGCGTTGCCGATGAACTCGTTGCCCGCGGTGTACTCGTCCTCGTCGACCGAACGGTAGGCGTATCCCAGGCGTCCGCTCATGAGCTTGCCGAGCGGGTGATCCAGTCCAGCGCGCACGTCCCACCCCACGCGACGCGGACCCGAGCGCAGCACCGTGGACGAGCGCACATCCCGCGACCAGTGGAACTCGCTTCCGATCGTGGTGCGTCCGAAACGGTAGCTGGCACCTCCCCCCCAGCCCCACGCGTGCCGCCGATGCTCGCTGTACACGATGCTGTCGGGCAGGGACAGCGTGTCGCTCCCCTGGCGATTGAACGCCAGGTTGATAAATTGGTTGAGCGAGGTGAGGTCATTCGCATTCGGCGGATCGATCAGCACCTTGCTTGCAGCGGTCTGGACTGAACCCGCGAACGTCGCCCGGCCAGGCGACCAACGTGCCCGCGCGTGCAACTCGCTCGCCTTCTCCTCGCGTGTGTACAGGTTTCCGCGACCGGCGAGCGGGTCGGCACCGACGCCGGCCGAGGTTGAGAATCGCCAGTCCGCCTCGGAATCCGATAGCCGACCGATGCCGTCCACGCCGTACTCGAACGTGGTGCCGAAGCCCCCGACCCATGCGGCATGCCCCACCCAGAACGGACGGTCCTCGGCGATCTCCGACGACGAGCGCTGCAGCTCATTCGTGGACTTGATGGGGTTGTTCTCGCGCTCGATGCCGAGCGCGAATCTCGTGCGCTGGCCGAGGGCGTAGGCGGTGGACAACCCGTAGGCCACGGTGTTCACGCTGACGTCCGTGGGCGTGAACTCGCCCGGTGGTGGCTGCTGCGCGCCCGCCTGGTCGAGGTACTCGCCCGCGGTGTTGGAGACGATGCTCCGGTAGCGGTCCTCGACGGTCTCCGAGCGGAATCTCAGGTGCGTGGCCCAGCTCAGGTGACCATGCAATGGACGCGTCAGCTTGCCGCCGAGGATGGCGATCACCTCGGGATGCGACACGCCCTGGCGCAGCTCGACCGACTCGGAGTAAGGACGGTCCCAACGCAGGCCGCTCAGGTCCCCCACCACCCCGAACAACGAACCCGACTGCCGGCTGCGGTAGACCGCTTCGATCTGGGTCGACGTCGTCCGCGCCGCCAGGTTCTGGCGCTCGCGGCCCAACGGCAGGCGGCGAACGGCGGACAGCGCGTCGGTGCCGGGACGTAGATCGAGCGTGGAAGTGGTGTCGTCCTCCGCGAGTCCAACCGGAAGGTGAGCGAAGTCCCACAGGTTGATGCCGGCGTCACGGTCCGGGATCACCAGCGAGAGCCCGCCCATGCCGAGCAGGCGCGGGCTGCGCGCGAGCGAGCCGGTGGAAAGGTCCAGTGACCGCAGCGCCGGCCCGTAGTACTGCGCCGACGCGGTCGCGACGCCGAGGACCAGGGACAGCAACGACAGGGACAACGCGCGCGGCAGTACCCAGCGCGTGGGGCTCATCCACTGCTCCTTTCCATCGCTCTCGGAAGGTCGGGGACGCCGTGCGGAGTGCAGGACGACGGACTTCCGCCGCGAAGGCGAAAGCACGCACGGTCGACGAAGTGCCGGCGGATACTAGGAATGGCTCGTTGGGGTGTCAACGAGGTTCTCCCGGTCGGCGCCTGCGGAGCGGCCGCGGACCGCGCGAGACGCACGGCTCGCCCGCAAGCCAGTAACGCAAGGGGCGCTCCGCCGCGAGCCGGATCCCGACGCGCGGCCCGCGCTCCACGCGTCGGCCCTGGCGGGCCGCGGGTAGGTCCGCCACCCACACCGGGCCAACACTCAGGTCCGCACCGTCGTGACGCCGGTCGATCCCGAGTGCTCGGGCCAGCGCACCGGGCCCGCGAGCGAGTCGGTGCGCGTCGGTGGTGCCGCGGCGTCGCGTCATGACGGCCTGCCCCGCCAGCGGGACGAGGGATCGCACGAGCACCGCGGCCGCACGCCCGGGCGATCCGCACACAACGTTGAAGCAGTGGTGCATGCCGTAAGTGAAGTACACGTAGGCGTGACCCGGCGGTCCGAACATGACGCGATTGCGCGCCGTGCGTCCGCGATAGGCATGGCTCGCCGGATCGTCGGCGCCGCCGTAGGCCTCGACCTCGACGATGCGCCCGGCGATACGGCCGGCGCAGGGGTCGTCGTGCACGAGCACGCGCCCGAGCAGGGCGCGCGCGAGTGCCCGCGGCCCTCGCGCGTAGAACGCGCGCGGGAGCGGTCGCGCGCGCTCGAACGGTCCGCGATCGCCGGACTCGCGACGCGCGTCAGTGGGCGACCGGGGCGTCCTCGACCCCCAACCGCCGCAGCGCTCCCATCATGAGGTCGCGGATCTCGGCCAGACGGGCCTCGGTGCGCGCCTCGAAACGGACCACCAGCACGGGCTGCGTGTTCGACGCACGCACGAGTCCCCAGCCATCCCCGAACTCCACGCGGATGCCGTCGATGTCCACGATCCGGTAGCGACCGGCGAACTCGGCCTTGAGCGTCTCGGGCACCTGGAACTTGCGCTCCTCGGGGCAGGCGATCCGCGTCTCGGGCGTGGAGAAGTACTGCGGCAGGCTCGCCACCAGTTCGTCCAGCGTTCGGCCCGAGGCGGCCACGTAGCGCAGCAGGCGGCCAGCGGCGAACAATGCGTCGTCGAACCCGAAGTAGCCCTCGCTGAAGAACATGTGCCCCGACATCTCGCCCGCCACCGGCGCGCCGGTCTCGGCGAGCCGCTGTTTGATGAGCGAGTGGCCGGTCTTCCACATCTGCGGCACGCCGCCATGTGCGGCGATGTCCTCCGCCAGTGCCTGCGAGCACTTCACGTCGAAGATGATCGGCGCGCCGGGCACGCGTTGCAGCACGTCGCGCGCGAACAGTGCGAGCAATTGGTCGCCCCACACGATCCGGCCGGAGCCCGTGATGGCGCCGATGCGGTCGGCGTCACCATCGAAGCCGATGCCCAGGTCGGCGCCGGTCTCCCGGACCTTTCGCTGCAAGTCCACGAGCAGCGCCGGCACCGTGGGATCGGGCAGGTGATTCGGGAAGCTGCCGTCGAGTTCGGCGAACAGCGGCGTGACTTGGTGGCCCATGCGCTCGAAC
>CAYQNV010000104.1:0-36006 GCA_964418975.1 uncultured bacterium
CGGGCCGATGGCGCGTTCCAGATACGTCAACTCTTCGAGGTTCGAACGGACCGATTCGTCGGGCGTCACCTCAACCCCCGCCGCGCGCGCGATGAGCATGCCCTTGGCGCGCAGCGATAGTTCGAGATGGATGCGCAGCAGGCACAGCATGTCGCCCACGACGGCGCCGGGGAAACGTATCTTGAGCGATTCCAGATAGTGGCCAACGCGTGTGCCCTCGACCTCGCCGTCGAGGATCTGCTCGAGTGCTTCCACGTCGCCGTCCAGGCCCCGACCGAGCCAGTCGCGCGTGGCGCGCTCGCTCCGCTCGAACACCGCCACGAGCAACAGCGGCAGTACCGCGATCATGACCGCTGCGGTGAGCAGGGTGTTGAGCGTGAGCAGGTTGAAGAGCGCGTGCACGCCCGCAGCGAGCAGGAGTCCCGGGAGCAGCAGGGCGACGCGGCGACTCCCGTGCCGCTCGGCGAGCCCCTGCGTGACCACGGCGAACATGGCGGCGGTGGAGCCGTGCATGACGGCGGTGCCGAGGCCGCGGGCGAGCCACAGCGGCAGGCTCATGTCGCGCAGGACGCCGGCGTAGTAGAGGTTCTCGATCAGGCCGAAGCCCGTGCCCACCGCGAACCCACAGATGGCCGCGTCCACCAGGAACCCGACCCGCTCGCGGCGGATCAGCCAGGCGAGGAACGCGGCCTTGAGCCCTTCCTCGACCATGGGGGCGAGTAAGCGAGCGAGCAGCTGGCGGTCCACGTGCGCGACGTCCAGCAGCAGGCGGTTCGTCACGTAGGCCGCCCCGGCGGCAAGCGCGCCCGCCACGAGGCTATCGAGCAGCGTGCGCCGCGGCACCAGCTTGTAACTGTCCATCAGCCGGAGCGCGGCCAAGAACAGCAGCACCGGCAGGAAGCCCGCGGCCAGGCTCGCGAACGGCATGCTCACAGCACCTTGAGTGACGCCATCCACTCGCGCGTCGGCAGGACGCCTCGCTCGAACGCGTACGCCCAACCAAACGAGAACGTGAGCGGCGTCTGGGTGAGGAGCTGCAGGCGCACGTCGAGCTGGGCACCGGCGTTGGCGAGCGAGCGCCGCTGTCGCGGGTCGTCGTGCGCGAGCGATGGATCGCGCGTGGCGTCGAAGTTCACCCCGAGCCCCGATCCGAACAGCGACATCCGCACCCACGGGGCATAAAGCGCCAGCGTGCCCGCCCGCCGGAAGCGCACCGCCGGCAAGTTCCAGTCGAGCATGGCCCGCGCGTAGGTGGTGCCGGCCAGGGCGTCGATGCCGGCGCCCGGGAAGCGCTCGGGGTCCCGGTAGCGCCGCGGCTCGCCCACGTCGAGGCCGTTGTTGCCGAAGCCGCCGAAATAGAAGTTGGCGAACGGCTCGTCGGCCTGGCCTCCGGCCGCGCCGGCCGCGGTCCGCAGCCAGATCGAGGAGTTGCGAACGCCCGGGACCGGGCGGCCCACGTCGAGGCCGCCGTCCACGAACGGGTAGGTCTTCCACTCCGGTCCACCGCGGTCGAAGCGCACGGCATTCGTGGACGTCCCCAACCACCACTGGTGTCCCAGCTCTGCGTCCGAGGCGCCGATTGAGGAGCGCATGTTCTTGTAACGAAGCCACGCGCCCGCATCCACGAGCTGGTCGAATCCGGTGCCGGTGGACACGTTCTGGTGGTCGGGCAACCGCTCGAGGCCGCCCCAGTGACTGCCGCGGAGCGTCAGGTCGAGCGCGCGCGGCTTGTCGTGGACAAGCGACCGGCGCCACTCGAGCGACGTGCCGAAGCCCTTGCGGCTCGACTTGGTGGCGCCGACCAGGTCGTAGAACGACGCCGGGTTCCAGCGGAACTGGGCAGTCAGGTCGTAGCGCCGGTAGCGCGCCATCAGGTGCAGCCGCTGGTCCGCCGGCACGCGATCGTCCGGGGACCACGAGCCGGCGAGCGAGAACTGGTGGAACGTCATGGGGTCGGAAAGCTCGGCTTGAACACCCACCGACGTGTGCTCGCGAAACGACTCGACGATGGGGTAGAGCGTCACCAGGCGCACCGCCGCGAGCGCCCGATAGGGCCGGCCAGTCTCGGCGCTCGCGGGGAGCGTCACGGACGAGGGCGGCGGGGCGACCCAGTCGCGCAGCACCGGCCGGCGCTCCACGAGACGCTCGCCCAGGAACGTGATGGCGCTAACGTCGGTGAGCGGCTCGGGCCGGATACGCGCCGGCGTGAACCCCTGGCCGCTGTAACGGAACACCAACAGCGAATCGTCCCCGGTGGGCACGGGGCGAAAATACCCGGTCTCGCCATTGGACATGATGTCCATCGAGTCGGCCGGGACGTCGTAGCGCCAGATGTTCGAGACGCCAGTGAAGTAGGAACTGCCCCACAGCGTGCGGCCGTCCGGCGCCCAAGTAAACCCGGACGGGATCGCGCTGCCGAAGTCGTGCACGATGCGTGTGCTCGTGTCGCCGGCCACGACGGCGGCGGCGTCCAGCAGGCGCAGCGTCTGCCGGCCGCTGATCTCGGCGAACGAGGCCGCGAGCGTGAGCCCGTCGGGCGAGACGTCCAGGTCGTAGAGGTCGAGCCCATAGGGGAGCGACCAGGCCAGCCTCCATTCGGCGTAGGGCGGCGCCAGCTTGACGAGCGACGAGATGCCGTTGAAGTGCCGCACCGCCCACAGCGCGCCCGAGGCGCGGTCGAACGCCAGGTCCCCCAGGCGCGCGTCCCGGATCAGCCGGGTGGCATGGCCGCTCGCAAGGTCCAGGACGTTCAAGTCGCGCCAGTCGTTGTTGTCGGTGGTGAAGTAGAGCTTTCGACCGGCGGGATCGAACGCGAGCGACGACACGAAATAGAGCGCGGGCCCCTTCACCTCGTGCAGAACGCGAGACGGGCCGCCGTCCAACGGCAGCGCGGCGAGGTGGGCGACCGCGCCGGGCCGATAGACTGCGGCGACCACCGAGCTCGAGGCGCTGTCCACGAACGCGCGCGACACCGAGCCCAAGGCCAGCGGGGACAGATCGCGCGCCGGCGTGGTTGGGTGCAGGCGCAGCGAGTCGAGGTTCGCGCGCTGGAAGTCGTGCTCGAAGCGGATCCACTCGGCCCAGGCGTCGCCGAGTGGGCGGCCGAACACGAGCTTGAACTGCGCGGCGAAGTAGCGCCGGCTGCCGGGCTTGCGGCCCACCCACGCCAACACCTGCTCCGGCGAATACTGGTAGGCGAGCCAGGTCATGAAGCGCGTCCCGTAGAGATACGAGTTCACGCCCACCTGGAAGTCCACCTTGGTGCCCTCGGCCTCGAGGCCGAGCGGGTCGTAGAAGTGGGCGCTGTCGCGCACCATCGAACGAAACACCATCTCGTCGTAGGGACCCTGGGCCCGGCCGTAGCCGCCCGACATCCACGTCTCGAGGAACACGGCGACGCCCTCGTGATACCAGCGGGGCGCGGCCCTGCGCGGGAGCGTGAGGTGACTGTATAGGATGGTTTCCGGGTGGTCGGGGTTTTCGCGCACCTTGCCGCGGAACAGGCCGCGCCACAGGCGGTCGGCCCCGGCCGCCTGATCGAGTGCCAACACGTGCACCACTTCGTGATTCATGGTGAAGCTCATGCGCTCGTTCGAGGGTCCCGTCTCGTAGACGAAGTTCGATGGGGCCACGTGTACGACCATGCTGTTGCGGGGATGCACCCACACGCCGGCGTTGCCGTGATCGCCGAAGTCGTCCAGGAAGACGTTCACCTTCTCCGAGGGCTGGTAGTCCCACAGCCGGCGGTGGAAGCGCAGCGAGTTCTCGAAGCAGCGAGCCGCATAGGGCGCTAGGTAGGAGAGCACCGGGTGCGGGTAGAAGAGCTCGAGGTCGGGCGTGGAGAGCACTTGGTATTGCGCTCGCGCGGGCGCCGCGCCGCCGGCGAGCAGCACGGCCAGCCCGAGCGCGACGTGGACGGCGCGGAGACGGTGCGGCATGCGATCAGCCCTCCAACGCGCGAACTCCACGGCGCGAGCCGTGGAGTCCGCCAATCGGTATGAAGCGAGCGGGGCCCCGCTGGGCCCCGCCATGACCTACTCGGGCGAGCCCGCGAACGCCTTTGCGAAATCAGGCGCCTTTGCCACTGCCGCCGCTTCGGGGGCCGCGAGGAAGCGCTGCACGTCGCCGTCGAACAGCAGGCGTCCGAAGTCCGGCATGCGCACCAGCGAGAGCATGTCCGCGTCGGTCATGACGCGACCGAACTCGGGCATCGCCGCCAGTTGCTGGAAGTCGTCGGACACGAGCAGCCTCTGGAAGGCCACGTTCTTCATGAGTTCATTCAACACGGACGACTTCCCGAGACCGGAGACATCCACCGCCTTCGTGAACTCGGCGTCCTTCGCCAGACTGCCGGACTCCGCCATGCGCCCCAGTTCGTCACGGCGCGACGCATCGACTTTGTGGGCGGCTTCGACCGCGAGGGCGATCTCGGACGTGCGGACGAGAGATTCAGCGACGCGGGCCAGTAGGTGTGCGCGTGACACCGCGTCCACGACGCCCGACTTCGCGGCGCCCATGAGCACCTTTTGCGCGTCAGTCACCTTGGCCGCTTCCATCGATTGCGCCAGAACCTCGGCCTGCTTCACCAGCACGAGCGCCCGGTTCGCGGACTCCACGGACTTGCCGAGATCCAGCGACTTGACCAGGCCGGTGGCCGACTTCGCCAGCTGGAAGGCCGTACCCGCCTCCGTCAGCTTCTCGGACTCCGCGGCCTTGGCCAGCTCGTTCAAGCGATTCGCGAACTCGTTTGCACGCGAGGACATCACCACCACGCGTGCGCCATCCACGATTCGGGCCACGCCGTCCACGCTGCGGGTCAGCTCCAGGGCCTTGGCCACCACGTCGATGTTTTTCGAGGCTTCAACCGACACTGCCAGCGCCTCGGCGTGCTTAGCCAGCAAGACGAAGCGTGCGTCCTGCTCGGCGATCTTCGCCCCATCCGTGCTCTTCGCGGCCTCGATCTCGAGACGCGTGGCTTCAGCCGACTTCGCCAGCTTGGTCGCCTCCTTCGCGGTCTCCGTCATGCGGGCCGCCTCGGCCGCATGCGCCAGCTCCTCCGCCTTTATCCCCAGGTCGCGAGCCACGGCAACCGCTTCGGCCGCCCGACCCAGTTCGGGACCCGTGAAAGTCTTGTTCGCCGACAACGTGCCCATGAAACGCTGGAACGACTCATCCGCGAGGAGCTTTCCGAACTCATCCTTGGCGACGAGCCCGGTGAACCCGGGGTCCGAGACGACGCGAGCGAGGGCGTCACCGCCCGCGAGCAGGCGCGACAACTCCCCGCTCTCGAGCGCCTGGGCGAGGCCCGATTCGACGGCCTTCCGGAAGTCGGCGTTCGTCTGCATCCGGCGGAACAGGTCGCTTTGCATAAACGTCTGTAGCTGAGCGTCGCCCAGCTTGACGTCGGTGCCGGAGATCTGACCCGCCTGGTAGCGCTTGGCAGCACCGATGGTTCCCGAGGTGTTGGGCGGGTAGCCGAGGTAGCCCTTCATCGCGGCGAACCCGATACCGGCGGCCACTACGATCGCACCGGCGACCACGAGATTGCGGTTTACGGCCATGTGTACCTCCTCAGGGGGATTCGGTGACGTGGGCCCACGAGCCGTGTGCCTCGGGTGATTCGTCGTACTGGCCCCGGGGGTGTGACCAGTCCGTGACAGGATACTTCTGGTCGGGGCCGCCCGGCGCGGTCACTGGATACCGAGCAGCTTGTCAAGACCTGCGTAGGTGAACACGTTCTTCACCCGCGGAGTGAGGTTCACGAGCCGGAGGGTGTGGCCCGCCGACGAGAGTCGCTTGAACGTGTCCATGAGCACCGCGATGCCGGCGCTCGAAATGTAGTCCAGCCCGGTGCAGTCCACGACCAGCGAGCCGGACAGCCCCCGCAGGACCATCAGCGCGCGGTCCGACTCGGCCGCGTCGAGGCGACCGCTCAAGAACACCTGTCCGCCCTCTTCCACGCGGATCTCGAACATCAGACGGGGTTCCTCATGGCGACGGTGGTCACACCCACGCGGTCGCGATAGTCGTACTCGAACGTTCGCGTGAGCTGGCGGATGAAGTGCACCCCGAGGCCCCCCGGGCGACGCTCCGCGATGGGGCGATCCACGTCCACCTCGGGCAGTTGGGTGGGGTCGAACGGATCGGCATCGTACTCACTCAACACGGCGGTCACTCCGCCCGTGCCGCACTCGAGCACGATGTCCACGTCGCCTCGTGCGCCGCGGCCGTACTTGACGAGATTGGTGAACAGCTCTTCCAGCACGAGGTCCAGATCGTAGGCCGCACCCTCGTCCAGTCCCTCGTGTTTGAGGAAATCGCGGACGTAGGCGACGATCGCCTCGAGCGAGGCCATCTGCCGTGGGAAGGAGCGGCGCATGGGAAGCGTGAGCCTAGACCTCGGCGGCAGGGCATTCAATCCCCAACCGACGGCGCGGGGGACCACCCCGGCGCCGCGGTCAGCCAGTGGGGTGCCCGCTCTCGGCGCCCTGCATCTCCGAGGAATGCCCTGGGAAGTACCTGGCGGCGGGGTCCACCAGCATCTTCGCCCCGCACACGGCCATGGCGGCCTCGCCGAACCCGGTCGCGATCAGCTTGAGCTTGCCGGGGTAGCTCACCAGGTCGCCCGCGCCGAACACGCCGGGCAGGTTGGTCTCCATCTTTTGGCTCACCTCGAGCGAGTTGCCCTTGATCGTGAGCCCCCAGGTCTTGAGCGGCCCCAGGTTGGCCACGAAGCCGAAGTTCACCACGACGTCGTCCACCGCGAGCGTGGTCTCCTGCTTGCTCCGGTTGTCGTAGATGACCGCGCGCTCGACGCGTCCGTCCCCCTCGATCGTCTTGAGCTCGTGAAACGGCACCACGCGGCAGCGCGACGCGTGCAGCTTGTGAACGCTGTCCTCGTGGGCGCGGAACTGGTCGCGCCGGTGGATGAGCGTGAGCTCGGAGGCGAGCGGCTCCAGGTGGAGTGCCCAGTCCACCGCCGAGTCGCCGCCGCCCAGCAGCAGCACGCGCCGGTCGCGGAACGGCTCGAGCCCGGGCAGCACATAATGGAGCCCGTGACCCTCGAAGCGGGCGAGCGCGGCGTCGGTGAGCTTGCGCGGCGCGAAATAGCCGATGCCGGCGGTGACCAGCACGGTCTTCGAGCGGTGCTCGCGACCCTGGTCGGTGCCGATCACCCAGCCACCTTCGACGGCTCGCAGGACCGTGGCCTGCTCGCCGAGGCACACCGTGGGCGCGTATTGCATGGCCTGCTCCATCAGCTGATCCACCAGTTCGCGCGACTTGACGCGCGGGAAGCCCGCGACGTCATAGATGTACTTGTCGGGGTAGAGCGCGGCGAGCTGGCCGCCGGGTTCGGCAAGGCTGTCCACCAGCTTCACCTTCATGGTGCGGAGCCCGGCATAGAAGGCGGCGAACAGTCCCACCGGGCCGGCGCCCACGATGGTGACGTCGAACTCGGCGTCCACCGGGAGCGGCGTACCGGCGGGGGGGGAGGTCTGACTCATGGCTCGTGGGCCCTCGCTTGGGATGATCGGGAATGGACCGCGCGCTGTCGCGCTTCTATCACGCCCGCGCCCGGCCCGCCACAACAGCTACCGGAGGCTCACCAGGCCCAGCGCCACCAGCATCGGCACGATGACCGCGATGATCGCCTCGCCGGCGATGAAGCCCGAGGCCAGCGCCGTCGCGGTGCGGTTCTCGCCTTCGGCCTTGCGACCCGGCCAAGCGGCCGCGACGAGCGCGCCCAGGAACATGGTGACGATGGCGCTGCCCGGGACCAGCATGCCGATGCCGATGCCGGTGGGCGACGGCGTCCACTTCTTCAAGCGCGTGCCCTCGAGTACTGTGAACGCGATGCCGAGCGCGACGGCGATGCCCAACGCCGGGAGCGCGCCGTCCGGGAGCGCCGACAGGCCCCGGGAGAGCAACGTGGCGAAGCCCGCCCACTTCTGCGAGATGGGGGACTGGAGCCCGTTCTCGCCGCCGATGCCGTAGGTATCGCGCAGCAGCGGATAGACCAGCGCCACCGTGGCCGCGCCGACCGGCACCGCCAACAGCTGTGCATAGGTCAAGTAGCGCGGCTTGCTGCCCATCATCTCGCCCGTGCGATAGACCTGCATCAGCCCCTCGGACTCCGACGCGATCGTCCCCGTGACGCCGCTCGCCACCATGTTCGGGAGCACCTGCCCCGGCGCGATCACGCCGAATACCGCCTGCATCATGTTCGACAGCGCGCTGATCGGCCCCCAGTTGGTCTCGCCGAACACGCGCAGCCCGACCAGCATCAGCGGCAGCGACAGCACGATGGCCGTAAGTGTGAGCCAAACCGGCATGCCGAGCGTGTATTGCACCCACACCACCAGCGCCGAGCAGACGAGCGAGCCCACCAGCACCCATCGCATCGGAAAGTCGCCGGCCTCGATCTCGGCGCCCGACAGGTTGCGGAAGGTCTTGATGAGCAACCGCCAGCGCAGCGCGAGCGCGGTGAGCCCGCCCGCGATGAGCATGCCGGTGGCCGGCCACATCACCCACAACAGCACCTTGCGCCGCAGCAGTTCGTCGATGACACCGTTTTGCAGCAGCAACTGCGGCGCCACCACCCACGACAGGGTGGCACCCGCCAGCATGCTGGCGTTGACGCGAATGCCCACCAGCATGCCGGCGCCCAACGACAGCAGGCTCCAACTCACGCCCATCCCCATGCGGGCGCCGGTCGCGCCGAACGCCAGCAGTTCCGGGATGCGGAACCACACGTCGCCGAGCAGTCGCGTGTCCGCGCGCAGCGTCATCACCGCGGCCGAGGCGAGCGAACCGAACGCCATCGCGCGCGTGGCGGTGCGCGAGCCATGCCCGCGCTCGTCCAACACGAGAATGGTCTCGCCCGCCGCAACGCCGTCGGGGTAAGGCAGCTTCTCCTCGACCACGAAGTGCCGTCGCATGGGCACCGACAACAGCACACCGAGCAGTCCCGCCGACGACAACCACAGGAACGTCTGGAGCGGCGTGAGCACGAACGTGAAGCCGAGCGCGGGGTCCATGCGCAGCATGTCGAACGCGGCCATGATCACGCACAAGAACGCGGTCTGCCCGGCCGCCGTCCCGGCCGACTGGATGACGTTGTTCTCCCAGCGCGTGAAGTTCTTGAACAGCAGGCCCAGCGACAGGAACCCGAGGAACGCGGCCACCACCGAGATGTTGGGCCCGAACCCCAGCTTGAGGACGATGTAGGGGTACGAGGCGCTGATGACGGCGGCGATCACGAGCGAGGCCACCACGGCGCGAACGGTGAACTCGCGACGCGGGCCGGTAGTGGGTGCGGCGGCGGGAGCTGCGTCGTGCGGAGCGGGCATGGGGGCGCAGGCTAGCAAGTAGCCGGCGTCGGACACCAGCGGGGCACTCCCACGCATGCGAAACGGCTCGGCTTCGCGGACCGGTCGGCCGGAACGGGTCGCGCGGGGGAACCGTCCGTCGGGGCCGCTCGTCTAGGCGTTCGGGATGAACGACAATGGGCGCACCTGCCGACCCTTGAGGTGTAGCGTTCCGTCCACCCCGATCGAATCCGAGGCTCTTTCTGGCTCAAGGCGCCGTGGTCCACGTGTTCAGCGTGCAGCTCTCCCACGTGGACCGAGGCGTGTACGAGTCGCTCGACCTGCGCGTCGCGCGGCATCCTTCCGAGAGCGAGGAGTTCATGTGCGCTCGCGTGCTCGCGTTCTGCCTCGAATACCGCGAAGGCCTCGCCTTCTCCAACGGGCTGTCCGAGCCCGACCAGCCGGCACTCGCCGTGCGTGACCTGACGGGCACGGTGCTGGCGTGGATCGAGGTCGGGTCGCCAGACTCCGCGCGGCTCCATCGCGCGAGCAAGGCGGCACGACGCGTCGCGGTGTACACGCACCACGATGCCGGGCGATACTGGAGCTCGCTCGCGGGCGCGAACATCCACGCTGCGGAGTCGATCGAACTGTACGGGCTGGACCGCACGCTGGTGGCGGCACTTGTCGCACGCCTCGAGCGGCGTATGGCATTCGAATTGTCCGTGACCGACGGGATGCTCTACCTCACGCTTGGCCAGGATCTGCTGTCGGGCCCCGTGACCGCCCACCGGTTGACCGCCTGAGAGGTGCCCACATGAAGCCGAGCCTGACGGACATCCTGTGCACGCGGTGCGGACTCTGCTGCGACGGCACCTTGTTCGCCGACGTCGAGCTGAGCGGCCAGGCGGAGGCCACGCGCCTCGAGCTCATGGGCTTGGAGATCGAGGACCATGACGCGGCCGCGGGAGTGCTCTCGCAACCGTGCGCCGCGTTGCAGGGGACTCGCTGCGGCATCTACGCGCATCGCCCGATGTGCTGTCGGACGTTCGAGTGCCAATTGCTGCAGGACGCGCAGGACGGCTCGATCACTGTCGAGCGGGCCACGGAGCACATCGCGGACGCGAAGCGGGAGATCCAGCGGGTGAGGGATCTGCTGGTGCAGTTGGGGGATCGCGAGGTGCGGCTGCCGCTCAAGGAGCGCTGCGCCGAAGCGCTCGCCGGCGAAGCCGCTTCGTCTGCCGAAGTGAACCGCAAGCGAACCGAGCTGGAAGAGGCGATGTCCGCCGTGGAGCGGACGATCTGGCAGACGTTCCTAGGCAGCGGCGAGAAGCGTGTGAGCTCGGCTCGGCACAGCCGTTGAGATTGGTGCCGGAGGCGGGAGTCGAACCCGCACTCGGTCGCCCGAACGGGATTTTGAGACCCGCGCGTCTGCCAGTTTCGCCACTCCGGCACCGGAGCGGAGGGGGGAAGCTAACAAGCCCGCGCGGACCGCGGCAAACGGCCGCCCGCGCCGCCCGGCCATCGCCTTGTGATTCGTCCACCGCCTCGACTACGGTTGCGAGGGTGCCGTGTTCGAGTTCAACGCGAGGAGAAAACCATGCTGCTCATCCGCGAAGTCATGTTCTGCAAGCCCGGCAAGGTGCGTCCGCTCGTGGAGAAGTTCCTCGCCATGTCGAAGCACATGGAGAAGACGGGCATGGGGAAGATGCGCGTGCTCACCGACTTCAGCGCCGAACGCTACTGGATGCTGGTGGGCGAGCTCGAGGTCGCGAGCCTGCAAGCGTTCGAGGCCTCGATGCGAGGCGACGGAATGAGCGAGAGTGACGCGAAAGAGTTTGAGACCATCATGCAGGGCTACCACGACCTGGTGGAGGGCGGGCGGCGGGAGATCTACAAGATCGAGGGATAGCCCGGCGCGCGATATCTGGGCCCGACACACGGCGACCACCCCAGCCAAGGGGTGGTCGCGTGTCCGTCCCGTCCTGGGCCGGTGTGCCGGGGATCTTTCGAACCTACGGGCGAGCCGAGAGGTCCACGACCGCAGCCGGCGCGATGTTGTCGAGCGTGGCGCCGCTCACCACATTGGAGATGACCGAGACGTTGCCGGCCGCGTCGGTCGTTTTCATCGCGACGAAGTAAGTGCGGCTCCCGAGCAGCCCGTTGATGGTGAAGTTCTGCACCGTCCCGGCCACCGCCGGTGCGGGTTCGCCCGTGGCGGCGGTCGCCGCCGCGAAGTTCGCCGCGGTGATCGGGTTCAGGGAGTAGCGGACGTCGTAACTCGCAGCCGTACCCGTGGTGCCGTTGTTGCCGGGCGCGGTCCACCGCACGGAGACCGACGTGCCGGTGGTGCCGGTCACGAACAGGTCGGCGATCGCGGCGGGCGGCGTGAGGTCGCCCGAGGTCGAGACCTGGGCGAAGTTCGAGAAGCCCGACCAGTTCGGCACTTCGTCGGCGGTGCGTAGGATGAAGAAGTAGGTCGTGACCGGGTTCAACCCGCGCACGCGCACCGAGTCGATCGAGCCGGCCGCTCGAGGGGTCGGCAACCCGGTCACCGGCGTCGCGGCGTTCCACCACGACAGCGTGTCCGTGCCAACGATGGGAGTGGTCCGGTAGCGGATTGCGTAGGTGGCCGCCGTGCCGGTGGAGCCGTCATCTCCCGGGCTTGTCCACATGAGCGCGAGGCTGGAATCCGCGGCGCTCTGGGCCGCGGCCGCATGCGGCAGCAGGCCGGTGAGGAGCAGGGCGAGCGCGGCGATGTACTTGCGGATCCCTCCGCAGCCCGCCCGCACGTGCGGGAGGAAGCGGAGCGGACGACCGTGGACAATGAGTGGATGCATGGTCAGTCCCCCTCGCGGTGCGTTGACATGAAATCGCTTTCGGTCCGCCGCGCTTCAGCACCATCAGTGCCATGGGGGGCGTGCAAGTTGCGCCCGGTTTCGGCAAGTCGTATCAACAGGCTCTTCTACGCGCGATGCGAACTGCGCCGGCCTGTGCGGGATGCATGCCTGCTTTTGCACGCGAGCGGTCTCAAGTTGCACGCCTGCGGCCCTCGGGCGGAACCTGCCCGCGGGTCCGCGCGGCGCGCAGCGAGGGCTGGCGCGCTGCTCCTCGCGCGACTAGCATGAGAAGCGATGCTCACGGAGGGACACCGCACCATGGATCCAAAGGTCATCGAAGACGCGCGCGGCGCGTTTCCGCCGGGGGCCCCCGGACTCACGCTGGGAGCGATCGTCCACGGCGGCGAGTGCCACTCCGAACCGCTCGCCACGCTGCCGCTCGCCATGGCGAACCGCCACGGGCTGATCGCGGGAGCGACCGGCACCGGCAAGACCAAGTCGCTCCAACTGCTGGCGGAACAGTTCTCCACGGCCGGCGTGCCCGTGTTCCTCGCCGACTTGAAGGGCGACCTGTCCGGCATGGCGACGGCCGGCGAGTCGAACGATCGCATCGCCCAGCGCGCGAGTGACACGGGCTGGACGTGGAAGGGCGCGCCGTGCCCGGTGGAGTTCCTGAGCCTGTCGGGCGCACGCGGCGCGCAGCTGCGCGCCACGGTGTCGAGCTTCGGCCCGCTGCTGCTCGCCAAGGTGCTGGGCTTGAACGAGACCCAGACGAGCGTGCTCACATTGGTGTTCAAGTTCAGCGACGACCAGAAGCTCCCGCTCATCGACTTCGCGGATCTGAGAGCGGTGCTCCAGTACCTGAGCTCCGACGCAGGCGAATCGGCGCTCGCGCCCTACGGCGGCATGTCCAAGGCCACGGTCGGGGTGCTGCTGCGCGAGATGGTCGAGCTGGAGCAGCAGGGCGCCGGCGCGTTTTTGGGAGCGCCCGAGTTCGAGCTCGAAGACCTGCTGCAAGTGGAGCGCGACGGCACGGGCCTCGTGTCCGTGCTCGAGCTCCAGGATGTGCAGGACAAGCCGGCGCTGTTCTCCACGTTCATGATGTGGATGCTGGCCCGGCTCTACCACGAGCTGCCCGAGGTGGGCGACACGGACAAACCCAAGCTCGTGTTCTTCTTCGACGAAGCGCACTTGCTGTTCGATGGAGCGAGTAAGGCGTTCCTGAACCAGGTGGAGCAAGTGGTCCGGCTCATCCGCTCGAAGGGCGTGGGCGTGTACTTCGTCACGCAGAACCCAAAAGACATCCCGGCCGACATCCTGGGCCAGCTCGGACACCGCGTGCAGCACGCCTTGCGCGCATTCACGCCGGACGACGAGAAGGCGCTACGCGCCGCGGCGCGCACGTTCCCGAAGACGCCGCATTACGATGTGGAGGAGACGCTCACCACGCTCGGCATTGGCGAGGCGTTCGTGACCGTGCTGCGCGCGAACGGCGCGCCGACGCCGCCGTTCGCGGTGCGCATGATCCCGCCCGCCGCGCGCATGGGCGTGCTCACCGACGACGAGATGAAGCAGGCGCTTGCGCGTTCGCGGCAGGTGCAGGAGTACGCGCGGGCCGAAGATCCGCAGAGCGCGCGCGAGATGCTGCTCGAGCGCATGGCGCCGGCGGCCTCGGCGCCCGATACACCGGCGCCTCAGGGTGGCACCACTTCGGTCCCGACGCCCGCCGTGGCCGTGGGCGGTGCGCTCGCGGCGCTCGGCGCCGCGCTCGGTTCGCCGCTCGGCCGCATGATCGCCGGGCGCGTCACCACGCAGCTCGCGCGCGGCGTCATGGGAGCGCTCCTCGGAGCGTCGCCTCGGCGCCGCACACGACGCCGGCTCTTCTGAGGATGGCGGCGAGCGCCGCACCGGCGAGCGCACGGTGAAGCGATCTCCGTTCGCGCTCGGCGTGGCGGCTGCCGTACTAGCCGCGGGGCTCGTGCACGCCGCCTCGCTCGGGGCGCCGTTCTTCGCCGACGACTGGCTGTTCCTGGACCAGGCGCGATTCCATTCGCTGTTCCAGGTGCTGGCCTCGCCCGACCCGCTCGGGAACTACTTCCGCCCGCTCGGGCGGCAGGTGTGGTTCTGGCTCTGGGGCACGCTGAGCGGCGAGTCCCCGGTGGTGTTCCACGCCGCGAACCTCGCGGTGTTCGCCACCTCGATCGTACTGCTCGCGCTACTCGCCCGGCGCGTGGCAGGGGCTTTCGCGGGTGTCGTGGCCGCCGCGTTCCTGGCGCTTCACTACGCGGCGGATGTGCCCGTGCGCTGGGCTTCGGGGAGCCAGGAACTGTTGGCGCTCGCGCTGGGGACGTCGTCCCTTCTCGCGCACGTGCACGGCCGACGCGGGCTTGCCGCCGCGAGCTTCTTCCTGGCGCTGCTTTCCAAAGAGAGCGTCGTCTTGCTGCCATTGGCGGCGGTCGCGCTGGATCGCGAGACGGGAGGCTTCGGCGCTCGCGTGCGACGTGCGTTGCCGCTTGCGGTCGCGGGGGCCGCCTGGCTGGCGCTGGCCGCCTGGGCCACGCTCCGCCGCGGTACCCCCGGAGCGGGGCTCGCGCCAAGCCTTGAGGGCCCGCTGGCCATGCCGGTGTTGCTGGCGCGCGTGGCGCTCGGGCTCGAGTGGCCGACTGGAGCCTTGCCGTTCACGCGGCCCATCGATCCGGGTGGGGCGGTGCTCGTGGCGCTCCTCCTGGCGCTCGCGGGTGTCGCGTTCGCGGCGCCCCGCGTCGTGCGCGCCGCGGCGAGCGTTCGCTCCAGCCGCGCCGCGCGGGCAGGTCGTGCGCGCGCGAACCTCAAGCCGTCGGCGCCTCCGCCCGTGCGCGCCGCGCGAGCGGACGGACTCGTGGCCGGGCTGGTGTGGGCGCTCGCCGCCGCGCTGCCCGTGGCGGCAGTCGCACCCCTCTGGAGCGCTTACTACTTCCTGTTCTCGCTCGCCGGCGTGGGACTCGCTCTGGGTTCGCTCGTCGCGCGCGCGCGACGCCCCGGCCTGGTGGCGGTGCTGGTGGTGGGACTCGCCGGTTGGGCCTCGAGCCAGGCGCGCGGACTCCAGGAGTTCGCCACCGCTCCCTCGGCCTGGAGCGGGCAGTCGCACGTCAACCACTTCTACCTCGATCGCGGCATGGCGGTGGTGAAGCGAGCGGTGGACGACCTGCGGCTCCAAGTGCCGCGACCCGAGCCGCGCACCACGTTCTTCGTCACCGGACTGCCCTCGTTCGCTTCCGTGCAAGTGGCCGACGGGCCGCTCGTGCGCGGCGTCTATCGCGACTCGAGCCTTCGCGGCTACTACCTCTCGCAACTCACCCGCGAGCGCCTCGCGCGCGGTCCGTGGAAGGTGTTCTTCTTCCATCTCGCCAGCGGCCGGCTCCAGGACCGCACGCGCGAGCCAGGCGTGTTCATGAGCACCGCGCTCGGGCAGATCCTGAATGGCAAGCTCGATGTGGCCGAGGCGGCGCTCGAGGCGGCCGCCGCGAACGGCGAGGGCGACCGAGGTCTCGCCTACGTGACATCGCTCGTGACGTACGACCGCGGCGACCATGCCCGCGCACATGCGCTGTTCGAGCAGATGGGCTACCGGCTCGGCCGCGACGGCGCTTCGTTCAGGGACGCGGCGAGCCAGCAACTCGCCCGCGCCGATACGCTGGGCGCCGCGCGCACCCTGCGAATCGGGCTGCACGAACACATGCTCGACGCCGCGCTACACGGGCTGCTCGCCGACGTGTTGATGAGCCACGTGAAGACGCGCCCGGAAGGCCATGTCGAGGCTTACGCGGCGCGCTTGCTCGATCCGGAATCGGGTCGCGCATGGCGCCGGTGGGCGTATGTGCTGGCGACCGAGTCCCGCCAGAGCGAGGCCATTTCCGCGCTCGACCGCTACGCGAGGCTGGATCCCGCCGGGTCCGCTGCGGACCGCGGCGCGCGGGATCTGCGCGCGATCCTCGTGCGCATGCTCCCCGGCGGAGACATCGCCCAGCGCTCCATGAAACTAGAGCTAGCGCGCTGACTCGCAAGGCAAGCCCGTGCAGTTGACGACCGCTCGCGGCCTGGTGTACACCCTTTCGTCCCAAGAGCTTCGTGGGGCTGTAGCTCAGCTGGGAGAGCGCTTGCATGGCATGCAAGAGGTCGACGGTTCGATCCCGTTCAGCTCCACCATTTTCACGAGACGTCGGCTGGTGGACATGGCGTGCGTCCCGGGAACCCGGGCGGGCCGCCACTCCGGGGAGGCCCCTGTGATGGTGTTCGTGCTCATCGTGCTGGCGGCGGCGTCACGCCTGCTGCCCCATCCGCCGAACTTCGCGCCCGTCGCCGCGATCGGGCTGTTCGCCGGCGCGTTCACCGGCCGCCGGGTCGGCTGGCTCGTCCCGTTCGCCGCGTTGCTCGCGTCGGACGCGGTGCTCGGCTTTTACCACCCGATGAGCATGACGTGGAACTACCTCGCGTTCGCCGCGTGCCTGCTGATGGGCTCGGGTTGGCTCGCACGCGGCCGCTCGTTCAGCCGCATCACCGGCGCCGTGCTCGCAAGTGCGGTGACGTTCTTCGTGCTCTCGAACTTCGGCATGTGGGCGAGCGGCTACTACCCGCGCACGTGGGCCGGACTGGTCGAGTGCTACGTGGCCGCGATCCCGTTCTTCCGCAACACGCTCGCCTCCGACGTGTTCTACAGCGCCGTGCTGTTCGGTGGCCACGCGCTGCTCTCGCGCTGGTTCGTGCGTCCCACCGCCGAGGCCGTGCGCGCCTGAGCCGGTCCTGACGTCGCGCGCCCCGGTGGCCCGAGCTGCCGGGGCGTCGTGCTGTCCGGGATGCGCGCGTTGGCTGCGGCCGAATCCTGCACGGCTCGCCCGCCTGCCGCGGCCGACTCCAACAGCGCCCGCGTGGCCGGCGCGTGCCAGTCCACCTCGCCCGGTTGCGAGACGAGCACCCGGCCCCGGGAGTCGAGCAGCCACGTGTAGGGGATGCTCGGGCAGGGGAGTGCGGCCTGTAGCTCGCGACGATGGTCCAGCAGGACGGGTACGCCGAGCCGCAGGCGGGCCACGAAGCGCGCCACCGATGGAAACGGATCGAAGCACACGACCGCCACCCTCACCGATGCGCCGGCGCTGACCGACAGGGTGCGCACCAGCGAGTCGAGCGCCAGCACCTGCGTGCGGCCGTGTCGCTCCCACGGGGCCCAGTAATGGACCAGCCACGGGCCCTCGGAGGTGGCGACGTGCGCGATGCCGACGGGAACGCGGGGTAGGGACACGGCGAACGCCGGCACCGGGGCCCGCGTCGCGCGTTCGAGCGGGCGCGGCGCGGCGCCGGGCCGCGAAACGGTGAACAGCTCGGCGCGCCACAGCATCAACCCGAGCGCGCCCAGTGCCAGAAGAAGCGCGGCGAGGCGCAACCTCACGCCAAGGCCTTCGCGCGGGCTACGAGGGTGGCAGGCACGCGGCGCAGTCTAGACGGGATCCACGTGCGAGGTTAAGAGGCGCGCCGCCACTGCCCCGAGGGCGTGTCGCGGGGGACCGAACGCTTCTTTACCGGCAGGTCCTGCTTCGGCCGTTCGGCCGCGCTGCGCTTGGTGGCGTTGCCGCACTTGGGACAGAACGCCCACTGCGCCTCGACCCGGCGCTGGCAGCTCGAGCAGTGCTCGCCCACGAAGTGTCCGCAGGTGTGGCAGTACTCGAAATCCTGCGACACGATCGTGTTGCACGACCCGCACAGCTTGACGCCCTGCTCGGCCAGGTACACGACGCGCGTGACCTCCTCGAGCGTGGTGGTGCCGCGCAGCGCCTTCTCGAGGCCGTCCTCGCCGATGGGTCGCATGCCGCCCAGGAGCGCGAGCTTGCGCACCTCGCCCTCGGCGGCGCCGCGAACGATGTGGCTGCGCATGGCATCGTCCACTTCGAGCACCTCGAAGATGCCGGTACGCCCACTGAATCCCGACTGGCGGCAGTTCGGGCAACCTGCGCCGCGATAGAGCGTGACATTGCCGTCGGTCGCCACCGCTCCGCCCAGTCGGTTGAGCGTGGACGCGTCCACCTCGTGCGCTTCCTTGCAACGGGTGCAGATCACGCGCACGAGCCGGATGCTCACCACGCCGAGCAGCGCGCTCGCCACCATGAACGGCTCGAGCCCCAGGTCCACCAGGCGGGTCACGGCGCCGGCGGCGTCGTTCGTGTGCACCGTGCTCAGCACCAAGTGGCCGGTCACCGAGGCGCGGAACGCGATCTGCGCGGTCTCACGGTCGCGGATCTCGCCGATCATGATGACGTCCGGATCCTGTCGCAGGATCGCGCGCAGCGCCACCGCGAACGTCTTCTTGGCCTTTTCGTCCACCTGCACCTGGTTCAGGCCCGACATCTGGAACTCGACCGGATCCTCGACCGTGGTGATGTTGCGGGTCACGTCCTTGATGGCCTGGAGTGCCGAGTAGAGCAGCGTGGTCTTGCCCGAGCCGGTCGGGCCGGTCACGAGCAGGATGCCCTGGGGCCGATCCAGGAACGTGCGGACACGGCGCAGGTCGCGCTCGCTCATGCCGAGATTCGCGATCTCGACCGTGTTGCGCTTGGAATCCACCACCCGCATCACGACCTTCTCGCCGCCCGTCACGGGCAGCGTCGAGACGCGCATGTCGATGCGATGGCCGCCGATCTCGGCCACGAGGCGGCCGTCCTGCGGCATGCGCTTCTCGGCGATGTCCATGTTGGAAAGTACCTTGAGCCGCGAGACGATGGCGCCCTGCGTCCATTTGGGCAGCCGCTGCTCTTCGCGCAGCAGTCCGTCCACGCGCAGGCGAACGACCAACTCGTTGTTGTTGGGCTCGATGTGGATGTCGCTCGCGCCCTCTTCCACGGCGCGGTGCAGCAGCCAGTTCGCGAGACGCACGATCGGGCGCCCCTCGGCCTCACGCATGAGCTCGTCGATGGCCTGACGCTCGTCCTTCTCGGCCACGGCGTTCACGACGACCTCGTTCTCGCTCTGGATGATGCTCTTCACCACCTCGTTCATGGACGTGTCGAGGTGGTAGTAGCGCTCGATGGCCTCGAGGATCTGTGTGGGGGAGGCGAGCAGCGGTTTGATGAACATGCCGGCGTGGAAGCGCAGGTCCTCGAGCGCCGCCACGTTGAGCGGGTCGGCCATCGCCACCACGAGTGTCTTGCGCCCCTCGATCTCGATCGGCAGCGCGAGGTACTTGCGCGCCATGTCCTCCTTGACCTTGGCGAGCGCCAGGTCGTCCACGGTGGCGGACTCGAGATCCACGAGCGGCAGCCCCAGCTGGTGCTGGAGCAGGGCCATCAGGTCGGACTCCTTGAGGAGGCCCATGCGCAGCAGGACGGCGCCCAGCATCTGCCCGGACTTCTTCTGTTCGGCGATGGCCGCCTCGAGGTGCTCGGGGGCGAGCAACTTCGCCTCGAGCAGCATCTCGCCCAGCCGCTTGTGTTGGCTCGACATGTCGGGGCTCCGGTCCAAGGGAGGAAGGGCTGCGACTGCGTTATCGGCCGCGCGCGGCCCGGGATTGAGCCCATCCCGTGTCCGAACCCGTGCTGAGCTGGCCGGGCTGGCTGCGTCCGTGGTCGCGTGCTAGCGTTCGGTCGTGAACTCTCAGCTTCCTCCGGGTGCCCCTTCGGCGCCCCCCGTGCCCATGGAACCCGGCCTGCCGCGCATCTCCGTGCAGTCGCTCATCGGGCCTGACGGTATCGCTGGGCCCGAGCGATTCCAGGAGTTGCTCCGCGCCGCGACTCGCCAATGCCGGCGGCTCGTGGACTGCGAGACCGTGCGCATCTGGGTGGCGCGAAGCGGCGGCCGCCGGCTTGTGGCGAAGGACTTCCCCGAGGCGGGCGGGCTCCCGCAAGAGCTGCGCGTGAACCGCGGGGAAGGTCTCGCGGGCTGGGTGATGCTCGAGGGCTCGGCGCTTCGGCTCGCCCCGGGCGACCCGCGCCCACCCGGCATCGTGGGTGCCGCCGACCCCGGCCAGTCCGCGCTCGTGCTGCCGCTGTTCCGGCGCGGCGAACCGTTCGGCGCGATCGAGTGCCTGGGCAAGCGCGACGGGGCGTTCAGCGCCGCCGATTTCGACCGCCTCGAGGTGGCGGCAGAAGGCGTCGCGTTCGCGCTGGACTACGCACTCCTGTCGCAAGAGATCGAACGCCGCGCGCTCGAGAAAGACGTATTGCTCGACGTCACCCGGCTGCTCGCGGCGCCGTTCGACCTGGAGGAGGTGGTCGAGGCCATCTTCGCCGGCCTCCGGCAAGTGGTGGACTTCGACGCCGCGGCCATCTACCTGGTGGCGCGCGGCACCGACGTGCTGGAGATGGTTTCCGAGCACGGTTACCCCGAGGGGTCCGAGTCGGCGTTTGACTTACAAATCGGCCAGGGCATCGTGGGCTGGGTCGCGAAGAGCGGCGAGCCGGTCATCGTTCCCGACGTACATGCCGACCGCCGCTACGTCGCGGCGCGCAACGCCACGCGCAGCGAGATCGCCGCGCCGCTCCTCGTGGAGGGACGCGTCGTCGGCGTGTTCAACCTGGAGAGCGACCACGTGGACGCCTATCACGAAGGGCACCTCGAGCTGCTGAACGCGTTCGCCGCGCAGGCGGCCGTGGCGGTGGAGCGCGCGCGCACCGCCCGGGACCGCATCGAGAGTCGCCGGCTCGAGAAGGAGCTGGCCATCGCGCGGGACATCCAGCGCTCGTTCCTGCCGGCGGCGGCGCCGCGCATCCCGGGCTTCGACCTCGCGGGCACATCCATCTCGCACGACCAGGTCGGTGGCGACTACTACGACTTCATCACCGTGTCGGAGACGCGCCTTGGCCTGGCCATCGCCGACGTGAGCGGCAAGGGCATCCCCGCCGCGCTGCTCATGGCGGGCTTTCGCATGAGCCTGCTGGCCGAGATCCGCAACGAGTTCGCCATCCGTGCCGTCATGCGCAAGGTGAACCAGCTGCTCTACGAGAGCATCGAGCGCGACCGGTTCGTCACGGCTTTCTACGGCGTGCTCGACTGGCGGAACGGCGTGCTCATCTTCTCTAATGCAGGGCACAACCCGCCGCTGCTGTTGCGCGCCGACGGCACCACCGAGGAGCTGAGCGATGGCGGCCTGGCGCTCGGCGTGCTCGAGGACTCCACCTACGAGGAGCGGCCGCTGGCCGTGGGGCACGGCGACGTGGTCGTGCTCTACACCGACGGCGTGTCCGAGGCCGAGAACGAATCCGGCGAGCAGTTCGGCCCGGAGCGCATCGAGAGCATCGTGCGCGCGCACCCGGAGCACGATGCTCGCGAACTCACGCAGGACATCGTCGCCGCCGTGCTGGATTGGGCCGGCGAGCGCGGCCTCGGCGACGACCTCACGCTGCTCGTCATGCGGAAACTGCCGCAGGGTTTGTGAGCGACGGGGGAGACCTGGCCGCCAGCTGGGCCATCCATGAGGGAATCACGCGAACTTCAAGTGTTACATGAAGTGCCGATCCCTTGACCCCTCTGGGGACGTTCGATAGTCTGCGAGATCATCTGTTCACCGCGAGGGACCGCCCGTGTCGAACGCGACCGGCCGCATCCTCTCCGGCATGCGACCCACCGGCCGGCTGCATCTCGGCAACTATGTGGGCGCGCTGGAGAACTGGGTAAGGCTCCAAGACGCCGGCTGGACCAACTTCCACATGGTGGCCGACTGGCACATGCTGACCACCGGCCACGAGGACACGTCCCGGTTGCAGAGCCACACCTGGGACATGGTCCTCGACTGGCTGGGCGCCGGCCTCGATCCCGCGAAGAGCGTGATCTTCGTGCAGTCCGCGGTGAAGGAGCATGCCGAGTTGCACCTGCTGCTGTCCATGCTCGTCTCCAAGGCGCGGCTCGAGCGCATCCCGACGCTCAAGGAGCAGGTGCGGGACTTGGGGCTCGACGAGCAAACCATCTCCTACGGCCACCTCGGGTACTCCGTGCTCCAGGCCGCGGACATCCTGCTCTATCGCGCCACGCACGTGCCGGTGGGCGAGGACCAGGTGCCGCACGTGGAACTCACGCGCGAACTCGCGCGCCGCTTCAACTTCGTCTATTGCGCGGACCGCGCCCCGGTGTTCCCCGAGCCCGAGCCCCAGCTCACGAACTTCGCTCGCCTGCGCGGGCTCGACGGCCAGCGCATGTCGAAGAGCCTCGGCAACACCATCCTGCTCGCCGACGAGCCAGCCGACGTGGAGCAGAAGGTGATGCAGGCTTACACCGACCCGAAGAAGCTCCGCAAGGACGACCCGGGTCGCCCGGAGGCCGATGAATCCGATGGCCATCCGGGGTGCGTGGTGTGGGAGTATCACCGCAAGTTCAATGCCGGCGAGGCAGACGCCATCGCCACGCTGTGCCGAGCCGGTCAGCTCGGCTGCGTGGCCGACAAGCGACACCTCGCCCAGGTCATGAGCGAAGCACTCGCCCCGATCCGCGAGCGGCGGCGGCGGTGGGAGCAGGATCCGGACAGCGTGCTCGACGTGCTGCGCGACGGCACACGCCGCGCACGCGAAGTGGCGCGGCAGACCATGGACCAGGTGCGGAGCGCGATGGGCGTCAAGTCCATCGTGGAGCCGGAGTGAGCCAGCGACACGACGAACGCGAGAACGGGACGGCGGTCGAGCGCGGGGTGCAGCCCCCCCCGGCCACCGACCTGTCCGTGGAGAGTCCGGCCGCGCGCGACCGCGACGGCGGGTCCATGGTGCGCCCGGCGCGCCCCGGCGTGACGTTCAAGCTGCCGCGCTTCGAGGGCCCGCTCGACCTACTCCTGCACTTGATCAAGCGCGACGAGATGGACATCCACGACATCCCCATCGCGCAGGTCACGCGCCAGTACCTCCAGTACATCGAGCTCATGCAACTGCTCGACCTGGACGTGGCGGGCGAGTTCCTGGTGATGGCCGCGACGCTCATGCGCATCAAGGCGAAGATGCTGCTGCCGCTGCCCGCCTCGAACGAGCAGGAGGACGAGGGCGACCCGCGCGAGGAGCTCGTGCAGCGACTGCTCGAGTATCGCCTCTACAAGGAAGCCGCCGAGGGCATGCAGGGACGCGAGGGCGTGCGCCGCTCGTTGCACGAGCGCGGCCAGGTGCCCACCGAGGACGACGCCGGCCCGCTGCCGCTGGCACCCGCCACGCTGTTCGACCTGCTCGGAGCGTTGCAGCGCGTCATGGCGCGCAAGCCCGAGCGCGTCGTCTACTCGGTGGAGACCGAAGGCTTCGACATCGAGGAGAAGATGTCGCTCATCGCCCGCACCGTGGCCGAGCTGGGCGAGCTGCGCTTTTCCGAGATCATGCGGCAGTCCCGCGCGCGCATGGAGATCATCGTCTCGTTCATGGCCCTGCTCGAGCTCATCAAGCTCGGCACGGTGCTCTGCGTCCAGGATGACAACTTCGCCGACATCCTGATCCTGCCCCGACTCCTCGAAGGAAGGACTTCCGATGCCTCCGCTGCACCTGCGCTCGGCGGTTGAAGCGCTGCTGTTCTCGTCCGACCAGCCACTCACGCTGGCGCTGCTGGCCGACGCCCTGGATGCCGCGCCCGAGCGGGTGACCGAGGCGCTGTCGTCCTTGGGCGAGGAGTATCGCTCGCGCGAGTCGGGCGTGGAGCTGCGCGAGATGGCGGGCGGCTGGATCGTGACCACGACCGCGGAGCAGCACGAGTGGGTGGCGCGCATGCTGCGCGGCAAGCGGCGCATGCGGCTGTCGCGCGCCGCGCTCGAGACGCTGGCGATCATCGCTTACAAGCAGCCGGTCACGAAGAGCGAGATCGAGGCGATCCGCGGCGTGGACTCGAGCGGCACGCTCGCCACGCTGCTCGAGCGCTCGCTCGTCACGATCAAAGGCCGTTCCACCGTGGTCGGCCGCCCATTGCTCTACGGCTCCACGCCCGACTTCCTCAACTACTTTGGGCTGAGAGACCTGGCCGAGCTGCCGCGCCCGGAGGAGCTGCGGGCGCTGGTGGCGGCTCGCGAGCCCGAGCAGATGGAGATGCTCGAGCTGGACGGCGAGGGACTGCCGCTGTCGCTGTCGCTGGCGGCGGCCGGCGGCCTTGTCGCGCTGGCCGGAGGCGAAACGGCGACGCCCGGCGAGCCTGGCGCGGACTCCGCCGCCGTTGTGACGTCCCACCGGGTGAGCGGCGATGCACCGGAGGCCTTGGACCAGGCGGACGCCGACGACGAATCGGACGACGAGGAGTATGACGACGACGAGTTCGAGGGCGACGACGACGAGTCAGACGAAGAGGACGACGAAAACGACGACGGGGACGACGACGAGCTCGACAAGTCTGACGACGACGAGCTCGACGAGTCAGACGAAGAGCGCGCGAAGCAACGCCGTCTCCCGGCGACGTTGTCGGAGCGCGACGGACGCTAGCGCCGGTCCCGTGCCGCATTCCCCATGGACCCCGCCGCGGCATACCGCACGGGACGTGGTTCGCCGCCGAGCCCGAGCCGGGAAGCGGCTTCTCCGTCGTGGGCTGCGGCGTCACGCCCGGATTCGACTACGATGACTTCGAATTGGCGCAGCGAGCAGTACTGCTCGCCGAGTACCCCGCGCAACGCGAGCTCGTGCTGCGCTTCACCCGCGCCCCGGAGGAACCCGCGTGCCCGTGAGACTCAACAAGTACCTGGCCGACCGTGGTGTCGGCGCGCGGCGCAAGTGCGATGAGCTGATCGCCGAGGGACGCGTGTCGGTGAACGGACGCGTCGTGAGCGAAGCGGGCACCAAGGTGGAGGAAGGCCGCGACCGCGTGTCCGTGGACGGCAAGTTCGTCGGCGGAAAGGAGCGCCACGTCTACTTCGTGCTCAACAAGCCCGTCGGCGTCATCACCACGCTCGACGACCCGCAGGGGCGGCGCACCATCCGCGAGTTCCTGCCGCGCGGCGCGCGCGTCTATCCCGTCGGCCGGCTCGATGCCGACACGAGCGGGCTGCTTCTGCTCACGAACGACGGCGATCTCGCGCACCGGCTGATGCACCCGCGCTATGGCGTGGCGAAAGTGTATCGCGTGCGGCTCGCGCAGGAACCGCGAGGCGATCAGTTGCGCCGGTTGGGCGGCGGCGTGCGCTTCGACAAGGAGAAAGACACGGTCTCGGGCCCCGCGCGCGTGCGCCGAATCGACCCGGGCTTCGACGCCATCATGATCGAGATGACCATCCACGAGGGCCGCTTCCGCCAGGTGCGGCGCATGTGCGAGGCCGTGGGGCTCGAGGTGACCGGACTGCATCGCGTGGGCTATGGCCCGCTGCGTCTGGGCCCGATGACGCGCGGCATGTTCCGCGAACTCTCCGAAGAAGAGGTGGAGCGCCTGCGTGCGGCGTCGGCGCGGCCGGTCAGCGGCCGTGAGCGACCCGGCAAGCCGCGCCCCGGCGCGGCCGCCCGGTTCCGCCCGGAGAGCCTGCGTCCGGCGGGGCCGGCCCGCGCCTCGAAGGCACCGCCCACCCAGAGCGCGCCGCCATGGCGCGAGGACGAAGCGGACGAGGACGTGGAGGAGACGTGGCTTCCGGGTGGCGGCTTCCTGGAGCCGGCGGACGAGGGTTCCGAGGAAGGGGAGGGCGGCGCTCCGGCGTGGCCGGCGCGGCCTTCGGGACGGCGAGGCGACGCCGACTGGCGGCCCGACGAGCGTCCGGCGCAACGGCGATCCCACGGTCAGCCGGAGTCGCGAGCGGTACGCCCTGCGGCGCGCGAATCACGCCCCGCATCGCGTGACTCGCGCCCTGCGTCGCGCACATCGCGACCGGAGCGTGACTCGCGTCCCGCGTCGCGCACATCGCGCACAACGCGCACAACGCGCACAGCTGGCCCCGCCGCTCACACCTCGCGACCCGAGCGCGCTTCTCAGCCTTCCCCGCGCAGCGATCGTTCGCGCGGTCCGGGCCCCGAGCGGCGGGGCGAGCGCGGTGGCCGGGCCGCAACGCAGCCCCGCGGCATGGGACGGTCCACTCGGCCGGGTGCGGAACGCCCGCTGCGCGGTGGTCCTGCCAGCCGCGCCGAGCGACCCGCCCGGGCTCAGAGCCAGCGCCAGACCCGAGCCGCGATCGCGCGAAGCGAACGACCCTGGGGCGAGCGGCCATTCAAGTCTCGTCCGGACCGTAAGACGGGTGGGCCGCGTGCTCCCCGCGGCGGCGGCAATGCCGGGGGCCGCGCGGGTGGTCGCCAGTCGGGCCCCATGGGCGACGTGGCCCCGCGAGGAGCACAGCGTGGGCGGTCACGCCCAGCCTCGAGACCGGGGCGCGAAGCCCCTGGCCGTCGTGGTCAGACCACCGCGGCGCGTTCGCGGCCAGGCGCAAGAAATCCTTCGCGTCGTAAGCCTCGCTGAGCATAGACTTAACTGGAAGGCATCACCTGTTGCATCAAGGCCCCCGCGGCAATCGCGTGTTTGAAGCAGCACCGGGAACGCGACCTGCAAAAGCGCGCTCCTTGGACCACCACAGCAGGGCCACTCGACGGCCCTGCCCGTTTCCCACGTCGGCCGCGACCAGGACGGTCCACGCTGATCCCACGCCCTCCGTCCGTCCTTGCGCCTCGAACTCCTCGAAACCCGCCCCTACCGCTCGCTGGGAACTTCGCCCGGCCCCAGCGGTGTAGACACGTCAGGTCCCGCGCCCCCGCGCGAAGGCAACCGACTGGGTTGGAGGGGCTGGCTGGTGGTGATGGCGGTGGCGTGCACGCTGCTCGGACAGGGCGAGCAATCACGCCTCGACCGTCGCTTCCGCTCGCCGAGCACCACGCTCCAGACCTATTGGGAGGCGCTGCGTGCGGGGGACGCGGACGAAGCTTGGGCCTGTTTCGTCGAAGGACGACGCGACGTGCCCATGCCCGGCTCGGTGTGGTTCCTGCCGTCCACCGATGACCTGTGGTTGAGCGGGTATCGCTCGCTCTCGGTGTCGGCCTCGCGGGTGATGGTTTCCTACGAGGTGCACTACCGCGACGCGAGGTCCGGGGACGAGCGCATGTTCCGGTTCGGCAACGAACTGGTCCGCGTGCGCGGGGAGTGGCGCATCGCCAAGCCCATCGGAGAAGCGAGCATGCCCGAGTGGAAGCCGAAGGACCGACCGGTTGACAGCTGATCGGGGCGGCTCCTAGGCTAGTCCGGACCCGCTTCCTGCGGGCGTCCAACTCGGGGAGATGCATGAGCGACAAGCCGATCCGTGTCCTGCTGGCGCTGTGTCTCCTGTCGCTGCTCGCCGCCCCGGTCGGGGCCACCAAGTACGCCGCCGAGTTCCTCAAGATCCCGGTCGGCGCGCGCGCCGTCGGCATGGGTGGCGCGTTCGCGGCCATCGCCGACGACGCCACCTCGCCGTTCTGGAACCCCGCGGGCATGGTGTACCTGCCCTACAAGGAGGCGTTCCTCCAGCACGCCGAGCAGTTCGGCAGCCTGGTGAACCACAACTTCGCGAGCGCGGTGTGGCCGATGAAAGGCAGCGAAGATCGCCGCTCCGCGCTGGGCGTGACGCTGACGTGGGTGGGCATCGACAACATCCCGATCACGCCGCGGCCCGGCGGCCTGCGTCCCGGCATCGATTTCTACGATTACGGCATCGACAACAACCCGCTCACCAACGACTTCGGTCATCAAGACCGAGTCTGGAATCCGGGCGAGCGCCTGCTCATCACGTCCGACGACCTGTTCATGGCGAGCAGCGCGGACATGGCCATGTCCATCTCGTACGCCCGTCAGCGCGGCAAGCACTGGGCGTGGGGCGGCGCGGTGAAGTTCGTGCGCCAGAGCCTGCCCGACACGATCCCTGGCGAGCATGTCACCTCGTTCGGCGCCGGGCTCGACGCCGGCGCGCTCTACATGCCGAACGACGCCATCACGTTTGGTGCGGTGCTGCACGACCTCACCACGACCTACCTCACCTGGAGCAATGGCACGCGCGAACTGGTGGCGCCCAACCTCACCACCGGCGCCTCGTTCAACTTTTATCCGGCGCAGGGCCACGCGCTCACCTGGGGCACCGACCTGGCGTGGGATTTCGAGGGGCGCAAGCTCGACAGCCAGCTCAAGCTGGGATTCCTGAACGCCGACCTGCGCACCGGGCTCGAGTACTGGTACCGGAACACGCTCGCGTTGCGCAGCGGGCTGAACGGCAAGGACCTCGATTTCGGGGCCGGGGTGCGCTATCGCCACTTCGGCGTGGACTATGCCGCGGCGCTGCATCGGTTCTTCGCCGCCGACGATCCCGCGTTCCCGGACGACCACAATCTCGAGACGACGCACCTGCTGTCCGCCACCGTCAGCTGGTAGCCGGGGAGACTGCAGCGCGCGCAACCTTGACCGCTGCCCGTACAACTGCCTAACGTCGCGCTCCCGTTCGAGATTCCTGGGATTCGCCCCCGCGGAGACGCCCGATGCGCGACGTGCTGGCCCTCATCCTGTCCGGCGGTGGCGGTGAGCGTCTGGGCGTGCTGTGCGCCGAGCGCGCGGTGAGCGCGCTGCCGTTTGGCGGCAAGTACCGCGTCATCGACTTCGTGCTCAGCAACTGCTGCCATTCGGGGGTCGAGCGTGTCGGGGTGCTCGCGCAACACGCGCCCGCTTCGCTCAACGACCACATCGGCGCCGGACGGGCTTGGGACCTGGACCGGCGTTCGGGCGGCGTGGTGATCCTGCAGCCCTACCAGACGCGCAGTCACGCCGGCTGGTATCGCGGCACGGCGGACGCCATCGCGCAGAACTGGGACTGGATCGAGGAGCACCATCCCGACCGCGTGCTCGTGCTGTCGGGCGATCACGTGGTGCGCATGGACTACCGTCCACTGATCGCGTCGCACCTCCAGCGCGAGGCGGCGGTGACCGTGGCGGTCACGCAGGTGCCCGCCGCAGAGGCGCACCGCTTCGGTATGGTGCATGTGGAGCGCTCGGGCCGCATCCAGAGCCTCGAGGAGAAGCCGGCGCGCACGGACGCGGCGCTCGCGAACATGGGCATCTACCTGTTCGAGACCGAGCGGTTGGGCGAGATGCTGCGCGCTCGCCCCGTGGACCTCGTGCTCGACGTACTGCGGCCCCAGGTGGCCGCAGGTCATCCGGTCTACGCGCACGAGTTCGAGGGCTACTGGGAGGACGTGGGAACGGTGGCGTCCTACTACCGGGCCAATCTCGAGCTGGTGCGGGCCCAGCCGCGGCTTGCGCTGCACGACGCGCGCTGGCCCATCCTCACCCGCGACGAGGAGAGGCCACCGGTGTGGATGGGTCGCGAGGCCCTGGTCGAGGACAGCCTCATCGCGAACGGTTGCCGCATCGAGGGACGCGTGCATCGCTCCATCCTGTTCCCGGGCGTGCACGTGGGCCCGGGAGCGCTGGTGTCGGAGTCGGTGATCATGGCCGACACACGCCTCGCCTCGGGCTCCCACGTGGACCATGCCATCCTCGACAAGTACGTGCGGGTCGGCTCCGAGGCGCGGGTGGGAGAGGGCAGTGGAGAGGGCGCGGCCGATCTCGACTGGCTGGCGGGCCTGTCGCTGGTCGGCAAGGACACGTGGGTGCCCGACGGCGCGCGGGTGAGCCGGCCCAGCGCGATCGGTGTGGGCGGGCGCTACGAGGACTTCCGCGACGGCGTGCTCGAGGCCGGGACGGTGGTGCCGAACCGGCGCTGGTTCGAGGAGCTGCCATGAGCAGTCGCTACGCGTTCATCCTCGCGGGCGGCGTGGGCAGCCGCCTGTGCCTGCTGTCGGAGCGCCGCGCCAAGCCCGCGGTGCCGTTCGGCGGCAAGTACCGCATCATCGACTTCACGCTCTCCAACTGCGTCAACTCGGGCATCTTCGACGTGGGCGTGCTCACGCAGTATCGGCCCACGTCGCTCAACCAGCATATCGGCATCGGCCGGCCATGGGACCTCGATCGTACGCGCGGCGGCATCCAGCTGCTGCAGCCGGCGCCGGGGCTGTCCGCGAGCGACTGGTACCAGGGCACCGCGGACGCCATCTACCAGAACATCGTGCACCTGAAACGCCGGCGGACCGACGAAGTGCTGATCCTGTCCGGGGACCACGTCTACCAGATGGACTACAACGTGCTCTACGCGTTCCATCGCAGGAACCACGCCAGCCTCACTGTGGCGGTCACCGAGGTGCCGGCGCACGAGGTGGACCAGTTCGGCATCCTCGAGACCGAGCCGAATGGCCGCGTGACCGCGTTCAAGGAGAAGCCGAAAGGCCCGGTGTCGGCCCCGCTCGCCTCGATGGGCGTGTACCTGTTCGACCGCGAGGCGCTCATCCGCTGGCTCGTCGAAGACGCGAGCCTCACCGACTCGTCGCACGATTTCGGCAAGGACCTGCTGCCGCGACTGGTCACCCGCGGCGAGCCCGTGTTCGCGTACCGTTTCCCCGGCTACTGGCAGGACGTCGGCACACTCCATTCCTACTACCGCGCGAACCTCGAGTTCCTGCAGCCCACGCCGCCGCTCGACCTGACCGACCCGGAGTGGGTCGTGCATACCCAGACCGCGGACCGGCCGCCGGTGCGGATCGAGACGGGCGCGCGCGTGTCGCGGAGCCTGCTCGCGAACGGCTGTTCGGTGCAGGGCCAAGTGGTGAACTCGGTGCTGTTCCCCGGCGTGGTGGTGGAACACGGCGCGGTGGTGCGCGACAGCATCGTCATGCACGACACGGTGGTGGGAGCGGGCGCCACGCTCGATCGCGCCATCGTGGACAAGGAGGTGCGCGTGGGACGCGGCGCGCACGTGGGTCACGGCGACGACAACGCCCCGAATCGCGCCTGCCCGGAGCACCTCTCGAGCGGCCTGGTCGTGGTGGGCAAGCGCGCCCGATTGCCCGAAGGGCTCACCGTGGGCCGCAACGCGCGCATCGGCGCCAGCGTGGTGGAGGAGGACTTCACCGCGCCCGTGCCCGCGGGCGGTGTCGTGGACGGCCCGGAGAGCATGCACTAGCGGTTCGCGGCCGCGCGCAGCCTCGGGGGCGGCGCGCAGCCGGGACCAGGCTAGGCGGGCAGGCGCAGCACCTGGCCGGGCACGATATGCGTGGAGCGGAGCTTGTTGAGCTTGCGCAGCGACTCGACGCTCACGCCATGACGGTAGGCGATCTCGGTGATGGTCTCGCCGGCGCGCACGACGTGCGTGGCGCGCACGCGCACGGGCTTCGACTTGCCAACCGCCTTCTTGCCGCCGGCCGGCGTGTCGAGCACCGCGGCGTCGGCGACCGGCGCGCCCTTCTTCGCGGACGCGGTCGCATGCGCGGGCGACTTGGCCGCTTGCGCGGCTTCCGGGCTGGGCTTCGCGTTGGCCACGCCGGGCTCTGCGGCAGGCGCTTCGGTCTTGGAGGACGCCGTCGCGCCGTCGTCGTCCGTGGAGCGGATGCGCAGGCGCGCCCCGAGGCGCACGCCGGGCGTCTGGATCCGGTTCCACTCGCGCAGCTCCGCGACGGTGACGCCGTAGCGGGCCGCGATGGAGCGCAGCGTCTCGCCGCTACGCACGGTGTGCGAGATGCGTTCGATCGGCACGCTGTTGCCTTCGATGCGGCCGGGCAGCCCGATCTTGCGCGCCGGGACGTAGTCGGTCGAAGCGCGCGGATCATCCACGTCCGAGGCGAGCACCTCGGGTTTCGGCGCCCGGAAGCTCGACGGCACGGTCAGCATCATGCCGCGGCGCAGCGGCCGGCCGCGGCCCAGGTTGTTCACGCGGGCCAGCTCGGCCGCGTTCACGGAGTACTCGAGCGCGATCTTGCGCAGAGTCTCGCCGCGTCGCACGCGGTGGCGCACGGTGAGGTTCACGCGCGGCAGCTCGGCGCCGGCCGCGAGGTTGCGTTGAATGTTCTCGCTCTTGCCCTCGGGCACGCGCACACTGGTGATGCCGCCCTGACCGCGCATCATGGCCGTGCGCGCCGAGGGGTTCAGCAGCTTCAACTCCTCGTACGAACACTCCGCCAGCTTGGCGATCGCGCGCAGGTCCACCGCGCCCTTGAGTGCGACTTCGTCGAAGCGCATGGGATCGTCGAGCTCGACACCCGCGAACCCGTACTTGGTCGGGTCCCGCGAGATCGCGAGCGCGGCCATGAACTGCGGCACGTAGTCCTCGGTCTGCTTGGGCAGGCGCAGCTCCCAGTAGTCCGTGGTGCCCTGGTGCTTGGTGGCGCGCATGACCGTGCCCTCGCCGGCGTTGTAGGACGCCAACGCCAGCGGC
Organism: uncultured bacterium; assembly: GCA_964418975.1. Lineage (GTDB taxonomy): Bacteria > Eisenbacteria > RBG-16-71-46 > RBG-16-71-46 > RBG-16-71-46 > JAIOPA01. Next base: position 32,298 of record CAYQNV010000104.1, read on the forward strand.
CAGTCCCCGAAGATGCCGTACAGGTGCTTCAAGTAGCGGGCGGCCGCGACGGTGGCCTTCTCGGGATCCTTGCGCTCGTCCACCCACTGGTTCACGTTGAGACCGAACATCAGCGAGGTGGCGCGCATGAACTGCCACGGGCCAACGGCCGCGGCGTACGAGCGGGCGTTCACATTGAAGCCGCTCTCCACGAATACGAGGTGCACGAGGTCGGGGGGCAGGCCTTCGCGCTGGAGCACGGTGCGGAACAGCTCCATGTAGCGGCCCGAGCGCTTGAGCCAGCGCTCGAACGTGCTGCGGCCGCCGCCCGTGAAGAACGCGATGTAGCGAAGCACGTCGGCATTCATCTGGAGCTCGATGTCGTCCACGGCAGGCTGGTTCATGACCGCCGCGTCGCCCTCGCCGCCGCGCGAAGTACCGCGCGTCTCGGGCGTGCGGGAGGACGCCGGCCGCGGGGCGTCGGCGTCGGCCGTGTTGGGCGCGAGGCCCTCGCCGGCCGGCGGCGACATGGGGTCGATCAAGCGCGGGGCGTAGGCCGCCGAACTATCCAGTCTGGCTTCGGCGGCATGCAGCGGTCCCCTCGGCACCACGGCCAGAAGGGCCGCTGCCAGCAGGAGGGCGTGGATGCGATGGCGAAGCTTCATGGTCGGTTCTCCAGGGGCCTGTTCACGGTCACCGAACTGGGCAAGGTCCGCCGGCACGCTACTGGGCGGCCATGTGTTCTGCAATGAAGACCTATGTCAACTTGCATCGCGAGCCCCGTCCGCGACGCCCTCAAGTGGCTTGGCCCCTTGGGGGACCGGTAAGTACTGCAGGAGGCGTGCCACAACGGCTTACGGCGTTGACACTTGCGAAGCTGTTGACTAGCTTGGACCTCCGGAGGGGGCCTGTGGTTGTCGGGGCCCGGACATGGGATGGGGAGGGAGCCCCGTGACGAGATCCAGCCCAACCGCCACCGATCACTGGGCGATTTCCACCCGTACCGAGGGTGGAGTGTCGAGCGCAGGCGCGGCGCTCCCATCCATAGAATTGGCGCTGCTCGGGATCCCCGGGGGCTTCACGCCGGTCGAGATCCAGAGCTGGCTGCGCGACCTGGCCGGTGTGGCACTCGAGACGTCGCGCACGGACGAGCGCAAACGACCGATCCCGCAACTGCTTCACCACGCACTCACCGGGCTGCTGTTCTCGCAGACCGAGTTGTGGAGCCACACGGGCCAGTCGTTACCCTGCGCCGCGGTGTTCGTGGCGGGTCCGCACGGCGTGGCGTTCGGCTGGGTCGGGCGCGCGCGTGTCATGCTGCTGGTGAACGGCGAGCCGCACGAGCCGCAGTGGGTGATCGTGCGCGACGAGGCGGGGCAGGAGGCCATGTCGGCCATGCTGCCCACCGACGCACACGTGCTGCTCACGCTCGAGTACTGGCCGGGCGGCGAGGACGGCACGCAGGCTCCGGCTTCACTGGATGCCGAGTGGGGACAGTCGTTCGCGAGCCTGGTGGCCGCCGGGTCCGCGGGCGCCACGCCCGCGCCGCAGCCCGCGGTGGTGGTCGCGGCCGCCGAGGCCTCCGCGCAGGTCGAGGCGCACGCCGCTGCGAGTGACGACGTGCTCGACATCCAACCCGGATTCCCGTCTCCCGCCGAGGGGCTTCCCACCGATCAGCCCGGCCTCGCGCCCGATCCCACCGCGGTGGCACTGGATCGGCCCGACAGCTCGCAGACGTTGCCATCGACTTTCCACGCCTCATCGAAGACGTTCGCGATGCCCGCGGTACCCGGAATGGACGCCGCGACGGCAGCAGCACCGCCTCGGGACGCGGCCGAACCGCTGCCGTTCGCGGGAACGGCCGAGCGTCTCGCCCCCGGCGGAGCCGAGCCCGGGCATCCGGTCGGTCGCTGGTTGTCGCGCCTCATGGGCTTCGGTCGCAGGTCGGCACCCGCTCCCGTCGCGCGCGAGCGCATCCCGCCGGCGCGCGCGCTGGCAGGCGGGATCGCGCCGCAGACACCGCCCGCGCTGGCGTTGCCCCTCGCGGCGGCGACTCCGCCCAAGTTGGCGATGCCGCCGACGGCGGCGACCCCACCTGTCTCGGCGACGCCGCCGGCGCTGGCGCTACCACCCACATTGGGTAGGCCACAGGTGTCGGCGACACCGCGCACGCCTCCCACGCCGCCCACGCCGCCCACACCGGCGACTCCCGCCACGTCCGAGCTCCAGCTCGTACCGCCGTCCGCGCGGCCGGACATCGACGAGCCGCATGCGCTGCCGCCCGCCGCACCACTGCCCTCGGCGCCGAACGTTCCGCCGGCCCGTCCACAGGCCGCGCCGGCCGCCCCACGCAGGGGGCTCGCAGCCGCGGGCATCGAGGAGATCATGGCGGCGATGAGCGGGCAGAAGGCCGCCGCGCCCGCGCGGCCCGCGAGCCCTCCGCAAGTCGAGGGACTCACCGCGGTCTCCGCCCCGAGTGGTCCGATCAAGCCGCCGCCGCGCGCGCTCGTGACGCCCGAGTCGCTCACGCCCGGGAGTCCGCCGTATCCGACGCTCGACGTCACACGCGCCTCAGCGCCCGCGCGTGGCTCGTTCAGCATCGAGCGCGAGCCGGTCGGCGCGGACGCGACGTTCGCCATCCCGAAGCTGCCGCCGCGCGATGCGCCACGGCCCGTCCGCGTGGCCGTCCCGACCGCGGCCGATGAACCGCGCGCGAAGGTCGCACCGCCTTCCGCTGCTGCAAAAGCCGGCGAAGCGATTCCGGAACCGCCGATCGACTTCCTGGCCGAGTTCGCGGCTTCGTCAGGAGAGGCGCCCGAGGTCTCCGCCCCGGAACCTCCGCCTGCGTCGCCATCTTCGTCCGCAGCGGTCGCGACGCCGATGCGGCGCGCGACGGATCGCGTCGCGGAGCCACCGCGCTCGACCGGGCCGCCGGCGCTGCCGAGTGCGCGCCGCGCGGCGGCCGTGGCTGCGCCGGTGACGCCTGCGCCCGCCCCGACTGTGGCCCCCGCTCCCGTGCGGATCACGCCGCCAGCGCAGCCTTCGCCGCCGGCGCAGCCTTCGCCGCCGGCGCCGTCCTCCGCCGAGCCACCGCCTGCCGCTCCGCACGAGTCACCCGTGCTGCGCGCACCCACCGAGGCCGAACCCGTCACGGTCTCGGCGTCGGAGGTGGCTGCACTGCTGCGCGAACTGCCGCTTCCCGCCGCCGAAGCGATGCCGGCGGCCGACGACGTGCCGGACGGCATGCTCGTGGCGAGGCCGTCCGCCGCGAGTGCGCGCGGCTCGCGCCGGCCCCGCGGGCCGTGGCCCGGGCCCGAAGAACTGGAGCCCGCCGGTACTCCGTTGTGGCGGCGACCGTGGGTGATCGGCCTGTTCGTCACCGTGCTGTTCGGCGTCGGCTGGTTCGTGGGCCACTCGCAAACGCCCGACAACGACATCCACTCCACGCCCATGTCGCGCGCGTTGCGCAGCGTGGGGCTGGGCGGTGCGCGCTTCAGCGCGCTGGTGGACACCGATCCGCCCGGAGCGTTCATCAGTGTCGATGGCAAGCCGGTCTCGCGTCGCACCCCCTCGACGATCGAGCTGGTGCCGGGCGCGCACACGCTCACGCTGTCCATGCCCGACCTCGGGCAGATCGAGGTGCCGATCAAGGGCTCGCGAGACCAGCAGGTCAAAGTGAACGAGGGGCTGCACGGCGTGCTCGAGGTGTCGGCACTCGATCCCAAACTGC
>CAYQNV010000105.1:0-29200 GCA_964418975.1 uncultured bacterium
ACCGGCGGCCAGTTGCACGCGATCAATCCGGAATTCGGATTCTTCGGAGTTGCCCCCGGCACCAGCATGAAGAGCAACCCGAACGCGATGCTCACCATCCAGAAGAACGCGCTGTTCACCAACTGCGCGCTCACGCCCGACGGCGACGTGTGGTGGGAGGAGATGACCGACGCGCCGCCGGCATCTCTCATGGATTGGCTGCGCCGCCCGTGGACGCCAAAGTCCGGGCGCAAGTCGGCTCACCCCAACGCGCGCTTCTGCGTGCCCGCGAGCCAGTGCCCGGTGATCGCACCCGAATGGCAGGATCCGAAGGGTGTGCCGATCTCCGCCATCCTGTTCGGTGGCCGTCGCGCCAGCACGGTGCCGCTCGTGAACGAGGCGCTGTCGTGGCAGCACGGCACGTTCCTGGGCTCCATCATGAGCAGCGAGACCACGGCCGCGGCTTCCGGCGCCGTGGGCGCGCTGCGGCACGACCCGATGGCGATGCTGCCGTTCTGCGGCTACCACATGGGGGATTACTTCGCCCATTGGCTGAAGCTCGGGGCGCAGGCCGAGGCCGGTAAGCTGCCGCGTATCTTCTACGTGAACTGGTTCCGCAAGGACGCCAACGGCAAGTTCCTGTGGCCGGGTTACGGCGAGAACAGCCGGGTGTTGAAGTGGGTGTTCGAGCGAGTGCACGGCACCGCCGAGGCGGTGGACACGCCCATCGGCCGCCTGCCGGCGCCAGGCTCGCTAGACGTGAGCGGGCTCGACGTGGCGGAGGCGGCGCTTGAGGAGCTGCTGCGCGTGGATCTCGATCGCTGGACGTCGGAACTGCCCGCGATCAGGACGCACTTCGAGAAGTTTGGCGCGAGGCTGCCGCAGGGTCTTCGCGACGAGTTGTCGTCGCTCGAGCAGCGACTGGCGGCCTCGAACGCGACCGCCTAGCGGCGGCTCCCACTGGCGTCAGGGGATCGCGGCGGTGAGGACCTCGGGGGCGGCGTCGGTGACGAGGACATCGTCCTCGATGCGGACGCCGCCGAACTCCATGAGCGCGTCCACGCGGTCCCAGCGGACGGCATCGCGGTGACGCTCGCGAAGCGCCGAATCCTGAAGTAGTGCGGGAATGAAATAGACACCCGGCTCCACGGTCATCAGATAGCCCTGCTCGAGCGGCAGGTCGGTGCGCAGCATCGAGAGCCCGGGGCGGGTGCTGCGGGCGCGGCCCGGCAGGTAGCCGCTCGCGTCGCGCACGCCGAGCCCCACCATGTGGCCCAGACCGTGCGGAAAGAACAGCGCGTGCGTGTCGCGCTCGACGAGCGATTCTGCCGAACCCACCAGCAGGCCGAGCGACACCAGTCCCTCGGCCACCTGGTGCGCGGCGGCGAGGTGCAGATCGCGCCATTCGGCACCCGGACGGCAGCCCGCGATGGCGTCCTGCTCCACGCGCAGGACCAGCGCGTGAAGCGCGCGGAAGAAGCCGTCGTCGCCACCGGGCAACCGATACGTGCGCGTCACATCGGCGGTGTAACGACTCACCTCGGCGCCCGCGTCCACCAGCACGACGTCACCCGGCTGCATGCGGCGCGCGCTCGGCGTGAAATGCAGCACGGCGGCGTTACTCCCCACGCCCACGATGGTGCCGTAGCCGGTTCGATCCCCGCCGCCGCGCAGGAAGCCCATCTCCAGCTCGATCTGCAGGTCGCGCTCGGACACACCCGGGCGGAGCGCCTGCACCAGCGCACGGAATCCGAGCGCCGTGGCCTCGCAGGCTTTGCGCATCAGCGCGATCTCGTGCGCGTCCTTGGGCCGCCGCAGGTGCATGAGCTGCTCGCGCAACACCGCGGCCCGTACGGCGTCACCCGCGATTCCCGGGATCGCCGCGCCGAGCGTGACCAGCGGACGTCCGCGCCGGGCCGCGAGCCACGCGCCCAGTTCGTGCAGGGGCGTGCCCGGGGCATCGGTGCGGCCCTCCCACACGCGCTCGGCCTGCGTCACGGCCGGAATGAAGTCCGTCCAGCCTCCGCGCGGGTCGAACGCCAGCACGGCGTCGGCGACCTCGTGGCCCGAGAGCCACAGATACTCGGCGTGCGCCAGGTAGGGGTAGGTCTGGTCCGCGCCTCCTGGCACGCCGAGAACGCCCCCGGCACCGATCAGGACGAGCTCATCGCGGAGTGCCCACGCGGCGGCGGCGCGATCGCGCCGTTGGAGCAACAGGTCTTCCATCTCGACACTCTACCCCGAGTCAGTCGCCGGCGCCCATCGCGCGATCACCATCGGATCGGCACCTCGACAGCACCGCGATCCGGCACCCACACCTCGTGACGCCTGCCGCTGCGCCCCGGCGCCCACGCGCGTAGTACGTAACGGCCCTGGGGCACGGCGGGCAACCGCCAATGCCCCGTGCTGTCGGGCCGGGCGAACGCGTGGTTCGGCGTGACCATCACGTGGGCGGTCATCTCGGGGTGGATGTCGCAACGCAGCGTCACCAGGCCGGACCGCGCGAAGCGCACCAAATCCACACGCCCGGGTTCGCGCTTGCCGAGGTCGAACGGTTTCGCGGGGGACACGCTGAACGTGCCGTGCCAGACGCGATCCTGGTTGCGGAACACCACCGTGCCCCCCACCGCGACCGCAACGACCCGCGGTTCGAATCGGCGATCGACCGCGACGATCTGTGGGTTCGGCGCGAGTCGGCGGCGGCCGAAGAAGAACCAGGTTCGACGGCCGTGCGCAAGCGCGCGCTCGGTCCGCTCGGGGATCCGTTCCAGCCACACGACGACCTGCTCGCGATCCGTGCCCGACTCGCCCGGCGCGGGCGCGCGCAACGCGACCGTGCCCTCCACCACCCCGGCCGCGACCGGAGCGGAGAGGACCAGCGACGCGAGCACGACGAAAGCGCATCCGTGGCGAAGCGACATGGCTCCTTCGTCAGGGGGCGGGAAGTCCCGCTCTGGCTGGCGTCAGGCGCTGCGCGCGACTTCGCTTTGAAGTGCGAGCAGATCGCCTTGCGGAAGGCCCCCGGAAGAATGCCATCTACAGGTCGGCGGTCGCCAGTGGCGGGGCGACGATGCCACGAACTCGGTCGTAGGGGAGCCAGTCTCGTGCGCGCTCGGGGCCGCGTGCGATCGCGTCACGACGCGGCCCGCACAGCGTAGAGTGGGCGAGCCGTCCCCGCCCGAACCCTGGAGAACCCCGATGAGCGAGACGACGCACGAGACCGCAACGCTGGCCGGCGGATGTTTCTGGTGCCTTGAAGCCGTATTCGAACGCCTGAAGGGCGTGCACGGCGTGGTCTCGGGCTACACCGGCGGTAGCATCGATTCGCCCAGCTATCACGACGTGTGCAGCGGGCGTACCGGACACGCCGAAGCCATCGCCGTCGAGTTTGACCCGGGCGTCGTGCCCTACCGCGAGTTGCTCGAGATCTTCTTCGCCTTCCACGATCCCACGACGCTTGACCGGCAAGGGCCCGACGTGGGCAGCCAGTACCGCTCGGCGATCTTCACGCACTCGGCGGAACAGGAAGCCGCGGCGCACGACGTGATCGCGGCACTCACGCGTGACGACGTGTTCGGCGCCCCGATCGTGACCCGTGTGCAGCCGGCCGGCGCGTACTTTTCGGCCGAGGCGCACCACCAGGGCTATTTCGGCCGGAACGGCGAACAGCCTTACTGCAGGGCCATGATCACTCCCAAGCTGGCCAAGCTCCGGGCGCGCTACGCCGACCGGGTGCGCGAGGAGCCCGCGGGCCGCTGAACCCGCGCCGCGGGCCGCTTGACCATCGTGGCTTCGCGCCACGAGACTGCTGCTCGCGGCGATCGACGCCGCCCGCCTTCGAATGCAGCGACGGAAAGCGCCACCCATGAGCACGCCCGCACTGGACGCCCACGCGTTGCCGCGCTTCGCATGGCTCTCCGCGATCGCCGCGGTCGCCACGCTCGGGATCAAGACCACGGCGTGGGCGCTCACCGGCTCGGTGGGCATGCTCTCGGACGCCCTCGAGACACTGGTAAACCTCGCGGGCGCTTCGATCGCCATTCTCATGCTCAGCGTGGCCGCCCGGCCGGCGGACGAGGAACACCCCTACGGGCATGGCAAAGCCGAGTACTTCTCGAGCGGAGCGGAGGGGGCGCTCATCCTGTTCGGCGCGCTGGGCATCGCCATCGCCGCCACGCGTCGGCTGCTGGAGCCACGCCCGCTCGAACAAGTCGGATTCGGCCTGGCGGTCTCGGCTTCCGCCGCCGTGCTCAACCTGATCGTGGGGATGGTGCTGATGCGCGCGGGGCGCAGGCACGGCTCGCTCACGCTCGAAGCCAACGCACAGCACCTCTATAGTGATGTGTGGACGTCGCTCGGCGTGTACGCCGGAGTGGGCGCTGTGGTGCTCACCGGGCGACACTGGCTGGACCCCGTCGTGGGCCTGCTCGTCTCGGCGAACATCGTGTGGACCGGACTGGGAATCGTCCGCCGAGCCATCACCGGTCTCATGGATTCGTCGCTCTCGAGTCTCGAGCTCGAGGCCATGCAGCGCGCGCTCACGCCACACGTGGTCGCCCCCGTGCAAGTACACGCCCTGCGATCCCGCCAGTCCGGGACGCGACGGTTCGTCTCCATGCACGTGCTCGTACCCGGCGATTGGAGCGTGCAGCGCGGGCACGAGCTTCTCGAGCGCATCGAGGCGGACATCCGGAAGGTGCTCCCCAACGCCACCGTGCTCACGCACCTCGAGTCGCTGGACGATCCGGCGTCGTGGGACGACATCACGCTCGACCGGCCCCGCTCGCCCACGGCCGCGAGTTGAGCACCCGACCCTCCGCCGGCTCGGCACCCCGCATGCTGTCGGTCGCGACGGCCGTTCCCGGGCACAGGGTGAGCCAGGCGGAGGTGCGCTCGGCGGTCGAGCGCTTGTTCGCCGGAACCGACGCGGGTCACGCACGCATGCTCGAGGTGTTGGACCACTCGGGCATCGAGCACCGGCACTTCTGCATGCCGCTCGACTGGTACGCCAGCGAGAGGTCGTTCCAGGAACAGAATGCGCTCTACGTGGAGCACGCGTTGCGGCTTGGCGAGGAGGCGGCGAGTCGAGCGATTTCTTCGGCCGGGCTGGAACCGAGCGACGTGGACCACATCCTGTTTGTCTCGACCACGGGCCTGGCCACCCCCAGTCTCGACGCGCGACTGTCCCTGGCGCTGGGCTGTCGCCAGGAATGTCGGCGCACGCCGGTGTGGGGGCTCGGCTGCGCGGGAGGGGTGGCGGGGCTCGCGCGAGCGCGTGACCTGGCGTTGGCGGACCCGGCCGCGCGGGTGCTGCTCGTGACGGTGGAACTTTGCAGCCTTACGTTTCGACGGGGCGATCTCGACAAGCGAAACCTGGTCGCGGCGTCGCTGTTCGCCGATGGGGCGGCCGCTGTGGTGGTGGCCGGCGCGGAGGTCGCAGCTTCGCGCGCGGAGCACCGCCCGCTTGAACTGCAAGCCTCGCGGAGCACGCTGTGGCCCGGCACGCTCGGCGTCATGGGCTGGGAGGTGAGCGACCGGGGGCTGCACGTGGTGTTCTCGCGGGATATCCCCGCCATCGTCCGGGAGCGGATCCGGCCATTCGTCGAGTCGTGCCTTCATGAGCAAGGCCTCTCGCTGTCGGAGCTTGCTCACCTCGTCGCGCACCCGGGTGGTGCCAAGGTCCTCGTCGCCTACGCCGAGGCACTCGCCTGGCCCGAGTCGGCTCTCGCGCACGCACGCGAGGTGCTGCGCGCCTACGGGAACATGTCATCGCCATCGTGTCTGTTCGTGCTCGAGCGCTACCTCGCGTCTGACGACATTCGCGCCGGGGAGTACGCCCTGCTGCTCGCGCTCGGCCCCGGCTTCGCCGCCGAAGCAGTGCTGGTGCGCGGAGCGGTGGGCGTGTGACGCCAGCGCCGCTGACGCTCGGGCTCGCGCTCTACTTGGGCGTGTGGCTCGTTCAGCGGACTCTCGAGCTCCTGTGGTCGCGTCGCAATCTCCAGCGGGTCCTAGAACGCGGAGCACGCGAGTACGGCGCCGCTCATTTCCCATACTTCGTGGTCCTGCACGCCACCTACCCGCTGGCGCTCACGGCGGAGGTGTTCTCGGACGCCGCGCCCGGCCCGTTCTGGCCGGTGTGGCTGGTGGTCTGGCTCGTCGCACAGGTTCTGCGGGCTTCGGCCATCCACGCGCTCGGGGATCGCTGGAACGTTCGCATCGTGGTGGTGCCCGGGGAGGCGCCGGTGCGGCGGGGGATCTACCGCTGGTTCCGGCACCCGAACTACCTCGCAGTGTTACTCGAGTTCATCGCCGCCCCGCTGATGTTCGGCGCGTGGCGCACGGCGGTGGCGTTCTCCCTGCTCAACGCCCTCGCGCTCCGGGTGCGGATCCCGGTCGAGGAACGCGCGCTTCGGGAAGCGAACGAAGCGCCCTGAAATGCAAAACCCGGCGCCGAGGAATCAGCGCCGGGTCTTGAATCGTCCGGGTACTAGCGGAAGCGCGACTTCAGCTGGCCCCACGACGTCTGGCTCACCGGCACCGGGTTCAGCGACTCCAGGAAGAGCACTGCGTCGTCGAAATCGCTGTCCGAGCCGGCCAGCGGCACGTCTTCCCAGCACATCCACCAAGAGCCCGAGTTGATGCCCGTGGCGGCGTACGTGAGCGACTGCGCAGCGCCCCCGCCATTCCGGGCGTCCTGCGTGTAGAACAGGCCGCCGGGTCCCATGAGGTAGAACCCGAAGTCGTTCTTGTCGGCACCCAGGTACGTGACCGTGCCCTGAAGCGCTGCATTCGCGTCGAACAGGTTCACCACAACGCGAATCGGCGCCGTGCGGAACGACGCCACGGCGAACCAACCCGCCGACGCGGCACCCGGGAACACCTGATAGAGCGGCGGGGCGACGAGGCTGGCGTTGTAGAGCCCGATCGAATTGGAGGGCGCGTTGCCCGCCAGCTCGACCTGGATCGTGAACGTGCTGTTGGCCGACACGGTCGACGCCCAGCGCTGCGCGGAGTTCTGGTCCGTGTTCACAATGATGCTCTCGCCGACGCCGTTGAGGTAGCCCTGCAGGCCACCGCCGCCGACGCCGATCTGCGGCACGCGCAGGGCGGCCGAGGCCGTGCTCGCGATGGCGACGAGCGCGATCGTTCCCATGATCATCGTAGCGTTACGCTTCATTTGCAGCCCTCCTCAGGAGTTCGGTTGCGAAGTTCCCGGAATGCAGACCAGGGCAGAGATGCAGTGCGGGTCACGTCTCCCGGGAGACACGAAACCCGCTCGAACCGGGCACATTCACTGGCTGGAGGGGGCGAGACGTACATGTCCCGACGCCAGATTCCTGTGCTGTCCCACATCCGTACAATAGTACGTGTCCATGCGAAATGGAACAGAATAATCATTGCAAGTGGCTCCGACGTCCGGCCGTCGACCGCTTGCCGAATCGTGCGTAAACACATATCAACACTGGAGTTGTAGTGGCCCCATGTCCCCGGGAGGGTCGCCATCTTTCGAATGCAAGCGGACCCGACGCGGGGGGAAAACCTGATCACCGGCCGGCCTCCCGAAGCCGAGGTCCGGCGTTGGCTGTTGTCGCACAACGCCAAACAGAGCCGGCCTTCACAGCGCCGACCACATGCAGCAGGATGTGACGATGGCCCCGACTCCGCGCAAAGGGCACTCGAGCCCGCCAGCCGATGACGAGGACGAGGCGCGCGCCGCGGCCGCCGCCGCCGAGTTCGGCGCTGCGCTCGAGGCGTTCGAGGGCGACCGGACAACCGAGGCACGGCGAAGCGAGCGAGCACGCGACGAGGCGGCTGTGCACAGGCTCGGCAGCCGCGTCCGGGGGCGGGTGGTCTCGGTCGAGGGGGAAGTGTTGCTGATCGACATCGGTGGCCGGAGTGAGGCGGTGGGGGATGCGCGCGAGTTCCGCGATGCCTCCGGCGTCACCCGCGTGTCCGTCGGAGACATGCTCGAGCTCTTCGTCGTGGAGGCGAGCGAACCGCTGGTGCTGGCGCGAACCGCGCGGCGCCAGGGCCACGCGTCGCTTGCGGCGCTTCGCGCCGCGCGCGAGTCGGGCCTGCCCGTGCGCGGCAGGGTGACGGCAGTCAACACCGGGGGGCTGGCGGTGGACGTCGAGGGCGTTGGTGCGTTCTGTCCGCTGTCGCAGGTCGATAGTCAATACGTCGAGGACCCGGCCTGCTATGTGGGACGGGTGCTCGAGTTTCTCGTCACCGAGGTGGACGAGTCCCGCGCGCGGGTCGTGCTCAGCCGAAAGGGGCTGCTGCAGCGCGAGCAGCAGGAGCGGGCACGAGCCAGACTCGCGGAGCTCGCGCCTGGCCAGGAGCTCGAGGGGACCATCACGCGCCTCGAGCCCTTCGGGGCGTTCGTGGACCTGGGTGGGTTCGAGGGCCTGGTGCACGTCTCGGAGATCTCGCATGCGCGCGTGGAGCACCCGCGCGAGGCGCTCGCGGCTGGTGAGAAAGTGCGCGTGCGCGTGCTGCGGGTGGAGCCCGCCCGCGACGGTCGCCCGCGTGTCGCGCTGTCGGTGCGCGCCACCGCTCCCGATCCATGGGCCGCCGCGGTGCAACGATTCGCCGTGGGAGCACGAGTTCCGGGAGTGGTGGTGCGGCTCGCGGATTTCGGCGCGTTCGTGAACCTCGCCCCCGGTGTGGACGGGCTGGTGCACGTGTCGCAGGTAAGCGATCGTCGCATTCACCATGTCCGCGAAGCCCTGAGTCCGGGCCAGGCGGTGGAGGTGGTCGTGCTTGCGGTGGACGCCGAGCGCAAGCGACTCTCGCTGTCGATCCGCGAGGCGCTCGAGCATCCCATCGAGCCATCCCGCGTGGAGCGTGAGCGCGAACCGAGCGAAACGGGCACGCCGGCCGGACCCGCGGAACGTCCCGCCGATCCGGAAGCGCTCACGCCGATGCAGCTGGCATTCCGGCGCGCGCGAGAAGTGCAGGAACTTCGCGAGAAAACCGAGTAGGGGCAGGTGCGCGGAGCACCCATGCGGGAGGAGCGGATGGCACGCGGAGATTGGATCACGGCCGTCGTCGCAGCGGCTCTCGTTAGCCTCACCGCTCCCTCCGCAGTGGCCGAGCCCTCGACCGGCGCGTTGAGCTTCACCGTCGCGCAGCTCGCAGAAGCCGCGGCACTGCGGGACCGCGCCATGACCGACGACACGGCCTACGAGCTCCTGCGCTCGCTCACGAGCCGCGTGGGCCCGCGCCTGGCCGGCAGCCCCGGCGACTCCGCGGCTGTGGCCTGGGCGCTCGGACAGATGCGCTCGCTCGGATTCCGGAACGTGCGCGCCGAACCGGTGAAGGTGCCACGCTGGCGCCGCGGCGAGTGCCGGGTGGAGTTGGTGTCGCCGTGGCCGCAGCCGTGCGCCGCGGTGGCGCTCGGCGGCAGCATCGCCACTCCCGAGGGCGGCCTCGAGGCCGAGGTCGTGCCCGTCACCAATCTCGACGAGCTGGCGCGCATCGACTCGACGCGAATCGCCGGGCGCATCGTGTACTTCTCGGGGCGCATGGAGCGGACCCGGGATGGCTCGGGCTACGGGCGCGCGGTGGCGGTGCGCGGGCGCGGAGCGGCCGAGGCCGCGAAGCTCGGCGCGCTCGCGGTGGTGATCCGCTCCGTCGGCACGGACCGCAACCGGCTCCCGCACACCGGCGGCATGCGAACCGAGCCGGGGGAGGCGCGCATCCCAGCCCTGGCCCTGTCGCATCCCGACGCCGACCTGCTCGAGGACCAACTCGCGAGCGGAAGCCCCGTTCACATGCGCATCCGCGACACGTCCGCATGGACCGATAGCACCTGGTCGGCCAACGTGATCGGCGAGATCCCCGGCCGCGAGCGCCCGCGTGAATGGGTCGTCCTCGGGGCGCACCTCGACTCGTGGGACCTGGGCACCGGCGCTCACGATGATGGGGCGGGCGTGGCCATCATGATCGCCACCGCCAAGCTGATCGGGGAGTCGCGGCTCCGCCCGCGGCGGAGCATCCGCGTGGTGCTGTTCGCCAATGAGGAATTCGGCCTGTCGGGTGCGCGCGCCTACGCGCGCGAACACGCCGCGGAGGCCGAACAGCACGTGCTGGGGATGGAGTCGGACTTGGGCGCCTACACCCCGCTGGGTCTACGCTCGCGAGTGCCGGCCGATCGGCTGCCCGCGATCCGCGCCATGCAGGGCGTGCTCGCGCCACTGGGTGTGGAGTACCGAGGGAACGACGCGAGCGGCGACGCGGACGTGGGGCAACTCGTTCCGCTCGGCATCCCCGTGTGCGACCTGGACACCGACGCGTCCGAGTACTTCGACTTGCACCACACCGCGAACGACACGTTCGACAAAGTGGACCCCGCGCTGGTGCGGCGGAATGTCGCCTGCTACGCAGTCCTCGCATGGCTCGCCGCCGACCTGCCGGGCGGCTTCGGACGCGCACCCAAGCCGCACTGAGGCCTCGATCAGCCGCGATCCCCGAGGATGCGGTGCGCGGCGGTCGTGATCGCCTGGATGCCCGGGTGGGGCTCGCGGCGCTCGACGGTGATGGCATAGAAGTGCGCCCGGCAGTCTCCCGCGCGACCGAGGCTGCGAAGCCCCCAGCGCGAGAGCGCCTCGCGCGCCGCCGCCTGGGGGATGGGCAGGAACCCCAGGCCTTCTGCGCCGGCCATCTTCATGAGCGCGCCGTCCGCGTACTCGGCGATGACGCGAGGGCGCACGCCCTGCGCTTCGAACCACGGTTCCAACGTGCGTCGCATGGCCGAGTGGCTCGCCGGAAGCAGCGCGGGCGCCCCATCGAGCGAGAGCGGGAAGCGCGGGCGCAGGCGTGCGGCCTGCTTCGGCGCGGCGCACAGCACGATGGGACAGCTGCCGAGCAGATGGTGATGCGTCCTGACGGGGAATGAGCTGGGCGCGGGTTCATCGGCCAGCACCAGGTCGAGACGATACGCGGCCAACTGTGCGAGCAGATCGGTGGCGAGCCCTTCGTGGCAGGACACCTGAACTTCAGGCGCGACGCCGAAGACCGGACGGATGAACGCGTGGCTGAGCGACTTGGGGAGCGAATCGGTGATGCCGATGCTCACACGCACCGGCGTGGCGAGCCCCGGCTGCCGCAGCGACGCCTGGAGCTCGTCACCCAGCGCGAAGATCTCGTCCCCGTAGCGGCGCACCCGCTCGCCCACCTCGGTGGCGACGAGCCCGCGACCAGACTTCCGGAACAGCTTCTCGCCAAGCGAATCCTCGAGGGCGCGGACCTGCGCGGACACGGTGGGCTGCGAGACGTGCAGCTTCTCGGCGGCCTTTCGGACACTGCCTTCGCGCGCGACCATCCAGAAGTAGCGCAGATGGTGGAAGTTGAGCAGAGCCATGCGGAGAGCGTACGAGAGCGCACCGAAGGGTGCACGTCGAACCTGAGGCACGGGCTATGGATGGTAAATTTTATCGGGTTCTGGGAGCTCGACGAGGCTCCTCGCCCCGCTGATGGAGCCGCAGGCTCGTTCCCCATCCGGGTAGCCACTGGGCGCCAAGTCATTGTATCGTGCGCGATTCCGTTGTCTCAGGTAGCCTTTCCCAAGCTTAACCGGTAACGCTGCAATTCATTGCGGTGCATGCTGCAATGTGCGGTTGGGATTCACGTTCAAATCCTTTGAAAGCGGCTGCTGGCTATGTATCATCCACTTGTCACGAGCCTCTCAGGCAGCACTCCAGAACGCGCACGATCCGCCGGGCATACCCCCCCGCCACGGCTCGGGACGTGCGACCCGATCGCGAGCGACGACACGTCGCCAAGCCAGGACTCCACGCTCATGCATCCGTCACGCGTACCCGTGTCTGCACTCGTTCGCGCCGTGCTCTCACCCGCGCGAACGCGGAACCGGTTCAGCCTCGTGATTGCAGCGGTGTTGCTCGCGTTCACTGCCACAGCGGCGCGAGCGCTTCCGCTCGAGATCACGACGACGTCGCTCCCGGACGGCACCGCGGGCGTGGCCTACTCCCAGGCGGTCGTCGCGGCAAGCGGCACCACGCCCTATGCGTGGAGCATCGTCGTCGGAAGCCTGCCCAGCGGCTACTCCATCGACAGTGGGACCGGCATCATCAGCGGCACATCGAACGTGGCGAGCACGAGCCACTTCATCGTGCATGTGTCCGACGCGGTCAGCGATACCGCCACCAAGGCGCTCTCGATTGCGATCGCTCCTGCAGCCGCGGCCGCGCTGACGTTTGAGGTGCAGCCGTCCAATGTGGTCGCAGGCGTGTCCATCGCCCCTGCGGTGCAGGTGAAGGTGGCGGACGCGTTCGGCAATGGTGTCGTGGGCGAGTCGGTGTCGCTCTCGCTCATCGGCACGGGCGCGCTGACCGGCGGCGGTGCGGTCGTCACCGACGGTTCGGGCCTCGCGACATTCTCCGGCCTGTCGGTGGATCTCTCCGGCAGCAAACAGCTTTCGGCCTCGAGTGGCGTGCTCACGCCGGCGGCGAGCGCTTCGTTCACGGTCTCGTCCGCGGCGGCCGCGACACTCGCGTTCGAGGTGCAGCCGTCGAGCATCACCGCGGGAGCGACGATCGCGCCGGCGGTTCAGGTCAAGGTGACGGACGCATTCGGCAATGGCGTCCCCACGGAGTTGGTCTCGCTGAGCCTCGTGGGCACGGGCACGCTCACGGGCGGTGGGGCGGTGGCCACCGACGCCGCGGGCGTGGCGACTTTTGCCGGGCTGTCGGTGGATCTCGTCGGTTCGAAGCAGCTGACCGCCACCAGTGGCGCGCTCACGCCACCGACGAGTGCGGCGTTCACGGTGTCGGCAGCGGCCGCGGCCGCGCTGACGTTCGACGTGCAGCCGAGCAACGTCGTCGCGGGAGCCACGATCACACCCGCGGTGCAAGTGAAGGTCGCGGACTCGTTCGGCAATCCGGTGGCAGATGAGTTCGTCTCGCTGTCGCTCGTCGGGACGGGCTCGCTTACGGGCGGTGGTGCTCTCGCCACCGACGCAGCCGGTCTCGTCGTGTTCGCTTCGCTGTCGGTGGACCTCGTCGGCAGTAAGCAGCTCACGGCGTCCAGCGGCGCGTTGTCGCCAGCGACGAGCGCATCGTTCACGGTCTCCGCGGCGACCGCCTCGGCGGTGACGTTCGAAGTGCAGCCGTCCAACGTGATCGCAGGCGCTACCCTGTCGCCGGCGGTGCAGGTGAAGGTGGCCGACGCGTTCGGCAACGGCATCTCCGGCGAGCTGGTGTCGCTGAGCCTGGTCGGCACCGGCGCGCTTACGGGTGGCGGCGCTGTGGCCACCGACGCCTCGGGCCTCGCGATGTTCGCCGCGTTGAGCGTCGACGTCCCGGGCAGCAAGCAACTCTCGGCCACGTCGGGCGCCCTGGGCCCGGTATTGAGCGCGTCATTCAACGTGGCGTGCCCGACCCTCACGGTCAACCCGGCCACGCTGCCCAGCGGCTCGACCGGCGACGCCTACTCGCAAGTCCTCACCGCCACCGGCGGCCAGGCGCCCTATACGTTCGCGATCACGGCGGGCTCGCTCCCGCCGGGCCTCACGCTCGACGCGAATGGCCTGCTGAGCGAGACGCCGACGACCACGGGTCAGTTCGAGTTCACCGTCACGGCGACGGACGCCAACCTGTGCACGGGCGCGCGCGCCTACACGCTAATCGTGTGCGGCACGGTATCGGTGCTTCCCGCGAGCTTGCCCGACGCGCAACAGGGTGCTCCCTACTCGCAGGCGCTGAGCGGCACCGGGGGTGTGGCTCCGTACACGTTCGCGATCACCGCGGGCGCGCTGCCGGCCGGGCTCACGTTGAGTGGCGCCGGCCTGCTCGCGGGTACGCCGACGGTCACGGGGGTGTTCAACTTCTCGGTCACTGCAACCTCCACTGGCGGCTGCGCCGGTTCCACGCCGTTCACGCTGACGGTTCCAGGCGTGCCGGCTGCGGCGACGAACCTGGCGGCGGTGCGGCGCACCTCGGGCAACGACGCAGACGGCACGGCGCGCATCGAACTCACGTTCACACCGAGCACGTTCACGAGCACGATCGAGGTGTATCGCGCCCCGTTCGGTGGCTACCCGCGTTACGACGACGCGGGCGGTGCGCTCCCGCCCACGCCCAGCTATCCGCCGGGGGCTCCGTGGATCCTCACGAGCGTCACGGCCAGCGGCCAGACCGACGAGCCGGCGACGCGCGATGCCTGGTCCTATGTCGTGTTCCTCAAGAACTCGGTCGGGCAGGCCTCGGCGGTGTCCAACAAGACCCCGCCCACCCCGAACTACGCGCTGGGCGATGTCTCGAACGGCATCGTCGCCGGCGCGGGTGACAACCTGGTCTCGGACCTCGATGTGTCGCTCCTTGGAGCGCACTACGGCATCAGCAACGGCGCCATTACCAGCGCCGGCGTCCACTATCTCGACGTGGGACCCACCACGAACCTCGCGGTCACGTCTCGGCCATTCACCGACAACCGCATCGACTTCGAAGACCTGATCGTCTTCGCCACGAACTACGGAGCCGTCTCGAGCCCCGCCTCCGTGATCGCGGACGCGACTGCTGCCGCCCGCTCGGCGAAGGGCTCCGAGCGCCTGGCACTGCGCGCGCCGTCGTTGGTGGAATCGGGCGAAACGTTTGAGGCGGTGCTCGACATGAGCGGCGCGGGCCGCGTCCAGGGCCTTTCGGCCGAGTTGGCGTGGGATCCGTCCGTGGTGGAGCCGATCGGCATGGCTTCGACGGGTTGGGTGGAATCGCAGAACGGTGTCGTGCTGTCCTCCCATCCCGGCACGGTGGACGCCGCGCTGCTCGGCGCTCGCGCCACCGGACTCAGGGGCACGGGCACGATCGCAAAGGTCACGTTCCGCGCCCGTCGCGTCGGCGACCCGGCGCTCCGGCTGGCGCGCGTGCTGGCTCGCGATGCGGCCAACCGGCCACTGGCGGAAGGTGCGCTCGAGTACAGCGCACAAGCCGCAGCTCCCACCCGCACGTTGCTGTTCGCTCCGGCCCCAAATCCCTCGCAGGGCGCCTCGACCATGTCATTCGCGCTGTCGCAGTCCGGCGATGTGGAACTCTCGATCTTCTCCGTCGACGGCCGGCGGGTGCGGACCCTCGCTCGCGGTCCGTTCGAGGCGGGCGGCTACCGGTTCACCTGGAACGGCGACGACGATGAGCGCCGCTCGGTGGCGCCAGGTGTCTACTACGCACAGCTCACCGCGAACGGCCGTCGCTATTCGCGGACCGTCGTACATCTCCAGTAGACCTCGGGAGGTCGAGTCATGTTTTCTCGACTGTCGTCGCATCGGCTTCGCTGGGCCCTAGGCCTGGGTCTGGCCATCGTCGCGTGCTGCGGGACACCCGCGGGCGTAAGGGCCGGGGTGCAGGTGGCACTCACGCCCTCCATCCAGAACGTCGCACCCGGTGCCGACTTCGATGTGTTCGTGGACGTGACCGAGGCGGGCTCGCCATTCAACGGCTTCGACCTGGTGGCGAGCTTCGACCCAGCCGCACTCACGCTGGTGCCGCTCGCGCCGACCACGCTGCAGCAGGGCTGCCTCATGACCGGAGCGTGCAGCGTAGCGTGCGGGAACACCTTCCATCGGTTCTCCGCTGCGGGCGACAGCATCACGGTGAACAACGTCCTGCTCTGCAACCAGACCTCGCTCACGGGACCGGGCAACATCTATGTGCTCCGATTCCACGCCGCCAACACGCCTCAGGTCACCGAGATCTCGATCCGCCGGACCAACTTCTACAACGCCGGGCTGTTCGTGACTCCGGTGTCGAAGTCCGGCTGCATGATCGGGATCGGCGTCACGCTCGGTGTGGACGGCCCCATCACCGCTCCCGCCACGCGCATGCGCGTGGAGCCAAACCCCAGTCGCGGTCACGTCACGTTCGTGCCCGAGGGCACCGGCGCGGGACTCACGGAGATCGAGGTGCTGGACCTACAGGGCCGCAGCGTCCGTCGCCTTGGCCCGGTCTGGCTGGGGTCCCAGGCGCCGTTGTCGTGGGACGGGCTCGATGCGCGAGGCACTCGGGTTCCGGCCGGTGTCTACCTCGCCAGGATCCGACGCGGGAACTTGGTCCAACGCACGCGGGTCGTCCTGCTCCCGTGACCGGGTCGTGCATGGACCAGCGTCCGAGCGCCGCAGCCGGGCCCTCTGACGCGGCCTTGGCGCAGCCTGCGCGCCACCGCCGCGGGCGGGCAGGGATGCTCCTCCTGCTTGCCGGTGGTTTGGCATGGACCGCGCTGACCGCGACGACCATTCATGCGCAGACCGTGCGCCCGGACTTCTTCATCACCAATGGGCAGGTCACCGCCCAGGTGCTTCGCGGCAACACGCTCTTCGTCGGCGGCAGCTTCTCGTTCGTGGGTCCGGTGACCGGCGCGGGAGTTCCGGTGGATCCGGTCACGGGCGTGCCTGCCGCGGGCTTCCCGCGCGTCAATGGCACCGTCATCGCGGCCGTGCCCGATGGCAGCGGCGGCTGGTTCATCGGCGGCCAGTTCACCGCCGTGGGCGGCGTCGCTCGCACCAACCTGGCACACATCCTCTCGGACCAATCGATCGCGTTCTGGAATCCGGGCGCCAGCGGCATCGTGCGTGTCCTGCTGCTGCGCAGCGGCCTGCTCTACGTGGGCGGCGACTTCACCACGCTTGGCGGCGTCGCGCGCAACCGTGCCGGCGCGGTGGACCCGAACACGGGCGCGACCGCGTCCTGGAACCCGAACGCGAACAGTTCCGTGCGCGCGTTCGTCGAGAGCGGCAGCGGGCTCTACGTGGGCGGCCAGTTCACTACCATCGGCGGGCAGGCTCGCAATCGCATCGCGCGGATCAACTTCACAACGGGCGCAGCGGACGCTGGCTGGAATCCGAACGCGAACAGCCTCGTGCTCACGATGTGGCTCGACTCGGGCGCGAACCTGCTCTACGCGGGCGGCCAGTTCACGGCCATCGGCGGGCAGTCGCGCAACCGAATCGCGGCGCTGGATGTCACTAGCGGCTTGGCCTCCGGTTGGAACCCGAATGCGAACAACCAGGTGTTGTCGATCGTGGTGAACGGCGCCACGGCATACGCCGGCGGCCAGTTCACCACCATCGGCGGCGAGACTCGCAACCGGCTCGCGGCCCTCGACACGTCCACGGGCCTGGCCACGAGCTGGAACCCGAACGTGGGCAACCTCGTGCAGACGATGGCGCTCTCGGGCGCGAGCTTGTACGTCGGTGGCGACTTTCTCACCGTGGGCGGCCAGAGTCGTAGCCGTGTCGCGGCCGTGGACATCGGCAGCGGACTTCCGACGAGCTGGAACCCGAGCGCCTTCAGCACCGTCACCGTGATCACGGCGG
The DNA here is from genome assembly GCA_964418975.1 of uncultured bacterium. Taxonomy (GTDB): domain Bacteria; phylum Eisenbacteria; class RBG-16-71-46; order RBG-16-71-46; family RBG-16-71-46; genus JAIOPA01. The sequence continues at coordinate 17,303 of CAYQNV010000105.1, forward strand.
GCGCCGGCCAGCTGTTCGTGGGCGGCTCCTTCAACGGCATCGGCGGCACGGCGCGCAACAATCTCGCCGCGTTCGACGTGGTGTCCGGGCAGGTCACGAGCTGGAACCCGAATGCGAACAACCAGGTCCAGGCCGTGCTGGCCGCGCCCAACGCGCTCTACGTGGGCGGAAACTTCACCCAGGTGGGTGGCCAGATCCGCAACAGTATCGCGGCCCTCGATCTCACGAACGGCCAGGCCACGAGCTGGGACCCGAACGGCGACGGCCAGGTCTCGGCACTCGCCCAGTCGGGGAATCGTATCTACGTGGGCGGTCTCTTCAACCAGATCGGCGGGCAGGCCCGCGTCAATCTCGCGGCGCTGGACGCGAACTCCGGGTCGGCGCTGTCGTGGACGGCGGATGCCGACAATCAGGTGTTCGCGATCGACGCCAGCACCCCCACCGTGTACGTGGGCGGGAACTTCCTCGAGGTGAACGGAACGCTGCGTAGCTTCGCGGCCGCGGTGGACACTCTGACCGGGGCGGTGACGCCGTGGCACCCCGACCCAACCGGCACCGTGCGCGTGATCGCGGCCACCTGCGACCGGGTGTACCTCGGCGGTTTCTTCACCAATATCGGCGGTCAGAACCGCAACCGGCTCGCCACCGTGGACCTCGTCACCGGCCTCGCTTCGAGCTGGGATCCCAACGCGAATGGCCCGGTCTTCGCGCTGGTGCCCGCGTCCGGCACCGTGTACGTGGGCGGCGTGCTGAGCACGGTGGGCGGACTGACGCGCAACCGTGTCGCGGCGCTCGACCCGCAGAACGGCGTCGTCACGAGCTGGAACCCCAACTCGAACGGCACCGTCCGCTCGCTGGTGCTGGATGGCACGCAGGTCTACATCGGCGGTGCGTTCTCGAGCATGGCCGGCGTGCCTTCGGGCAACCTCGCGGTCGTCACGCCCGACCCCGCGGCCAGCTGCCCGGAGATCACGCTCACCGCGCCGCCACTGCCGGATGGCGTGCAAGGCATTGCCTATGCCACCACCGTTTCGGCGGTGGGCGGCACCGGCACCTACTGCTATGCCGTGACCGCGGGCGCGCTGCCCGCGGGGCTCGCGCTCGATTCCGCGACCGGTCAGATCACCGGCACGCCTTCGGTTGCGGGCAGCGCGATCTTCTCGGTCACCGCCACCGATGTCCGCGGCTGCCGCGGGACGGGGAGCTATACGATCACCGTCACCGCGGCGCCCGCCGTGGACCTCGTTGCGGCGAATGGCGCGGGGCTGTGCCTGAACCCCGCGCAGGCTTGCGTGAGCGTGCCGTTCGAACTCACGCGCGGCGACGTCGTGGGCCTGCGGGGAGTGAGCGTCACGTTCCAGCTCGAGACCGCGCGCCTGCAGCTCTGCAATCCGGGCTTCCCCGCGGGCAACGTCCACCTCGGCACTTGGGCCGACACGTTCCCGAACCGCTCCATCCAGATCACCGACCTGGGCGCGGGGCGCTACTCCGTGGACGTCGTGCTGCTCGGCTCTCCCTGCGGCGTCACGGCCGGAGGCTCCGTCTTCACGCTGGACGTCGCGGCCGTGGGCCCCACGGGGCCCGGTGCCATCACGGTGACCTCGGTCGTCGCTCGCGATTGCAGCAATGGCGCCGTGGCGGCAGCGCCCGGTCCCGCGGGCTCGGTGCCGGTCTCGTCTTCGGTGATCACGCTCGCGCCCGCCTCGCTGCCGAACGGCTCGCCGGGCACGCCATACAGCCAGACCGTGACCGCCAGCGGCACGACGGGACCGGCCACGTTCACGGTCCTCGCCGGCACGCTGCCCCCGGGCCTGTCGCTCTCGCCCACGGGGGAGATCACGGGCACGCCCACCTCCGCCGGCACGTTCGGCTTCACGGTGCTCGCCACCGAGGCGGGGGGTTGCTCGGCCAGCCGCGCCTATTCCATCAGCATCGCCTGCACGGTCATCGCCTTGAGCCCGGCATTCCTGCCGGACGGGGCGGTGGGCAACGTCTATGGCGTCACGCTGCTCGCCGCGAGCGGCATCGCGCCGCTGACGTTCACCGTCACGGCCGGCGCGCTGCCGGCGGGCCTCACGCTTTCGACCGCCGGAGACTTGAGCGGCACGCCCACCATCGCCGGCCTGTCCACATTCACGGTCGGGGTGGCGGACGCGGCGGGGTGCTCGGGCTCGCGCAGCTACCTGGTGGACATTTTCGCCGCGCCGCCCGTCTCGACGGTGGCGCCGCAGAACAGTGGGATCGCGATCTCGAGCGCCAACCCGTGCGTGACGGTGCCTGTCGTTTACACGCGCGGCGAGTCCACGCCGGTGCGCGCGGTCTCGGTGTCGTTCCAGCTGGACGCCGCCAAGCTCGCACTGTGCTCGGCCCCCGGCAGCAGTATCCAGCTGGGTTCGTGGACCACGGGCTTCCCCAACGCGATCATGCAGCTCACCGACGACGGCGGCGGCGCCTACACGGTGGATATCGCACTGCTCGGCGCACCGTGCGGCATCACTTCGGGGGGCACGTTGTTCACGATGGATGTACAAGCCACGGGGACCGACGGGCTCGGGACCATCACCGTCACCCGCGTGAAGTCGCGCGAATGCGACAACACCGCCGTGCCCGTGCTGGCCGGCGCTCCGGATTCGATCCGCATCCAGAACACCGACATCACACTGGCGCCCACGAACCTGCCGAATGGCGCGGTCGGCGAGCCCTATGCTCAGGCCATCACCGCGCAGTCGGGGCTGGCACCCTTCACGTTCACGGTGTCAACCGGCGCCCTGCCGCCTGGCCTCGCGCTGGCCACCGACGGCACGCTGAGTGGCATGCCCACGACGACCGGCGGGTTCGCGTTCACGGTTTCGGTGGTGGACGTGGGCGGCGTGCCCGGCAGCCGCGCCTACACCCTGAGCATCTCCTGCGCACCCATCGCGATCACGCCGACGACGCTACCCGACGCGCAGGTGGGCGTGGCCTACGCGCAGACGTTCTCGGCCTCGGGCGGGGCGTCGCCCTACACGTTTGCGGTCGTGGCGGGAGAGCTTCCGGGCGGGCTGGTGCTGTCCGGCTCGGGCGACCTTACCGGCACGCCCGCGGCCGCTGGCGTGGCGGTGATCACCGTTCGCGCCACCGACGCGTTCGGCTGCACGGGCGAGGAGACCTTCACGATGCCGGTGTTCCTGGACCCCGCCATCTCGCGCGTGGTGCCAGTCACCGCCGGGCTCTGCCTGTCGTCCATCCACACCTGCGTGAGCGTGCCGTTCGTCTTCCAGCGCGGGGAGAGCGCCCCGGCGAGCGGTGCGCACGTGACATTCCAGATCGACCCTCGCTTCGCGCTGTGCACGCCGGGCAACCCATCGCTCAGCATCCAGCCGGGCGACTGGCTCGCGGGCTACGCGAACTCGACGATGCAGATCCTCGACCACGGCGGCGGCTCCTACACCGTGGATCAGGTCCTGCTTGGGATGCCGTGCGGGCCGACCACCGGTGGTGTGCTGTTCACGGTGAACCTGGCGGCAGTGGGAGGGGACGGCGCCGGTGACCTTGCCGTGACCGACGTCGAGATCCGCGACTGCAGCAATGCCCCGCTACCCGGCCAGCCGGGGACACCCGCCCAACTCATCGTGAGCCATGCCGCGCCACCCGCGATCCTCGACCTCGTCTCGGCGCAGGTGCCGACCAACAACGGAACGGGCCCGCTCACGGGCATCACGCTCACGTTCGGCGCGCCGGTGCCGGGTGCCGTTTCGATCTATCGCGCCTCGTTCGGAGAGTATCCCGAGTACGACGACACCGGCGGCACACTGCCGGATTCCACGCTCGCCCCTGCGCCGCCGTGGGCGCTGGTCAGCGCGAACGCCTCCTCCGGCCTCGTGGACGTCCCACCCGGGCGCGGCTCCTGGCACTACGTCGCGTTCCTCACCGACTCGTGCGGAAACGTTTCGCTGGTCTCCAACCTGACGCGTGGTTCGCTCGACTACCACCTCGGCGATGTCTCGAACGGCCTCGTGCGCGGCACGGGTGACAACCAGGTCCGGCTCGAGGACGTCTCGCTGCTTGGCGCCCACTACGGCGTCACGGGCGCCACGCTCGTCACCGACAGCGTCGCCTACCTCGACGTTGGGCCGACCGTGGATGGGCTGACCATGGGCCGGCCGTCGACCGACAACGCCATCGACTTCGAGGACCTGATGGTGTTCTCGACCAACTTCGAGGTCGTGTCGTCGCCGCAGGCCTCGGTGGGTCCCACCTCGCCTCCGCCGGTTGACGCGAAGGGCGAGAGCTTCGAGCTGGAGGCGCCGACGCTGGTGACGCTCGGCGACGAGGTCACGGCCATCCTGAATCTCACCGCCTCGGGCGCGATGCAGGGCTTCTCGCTGCAACTGGCCTGGGACGCCGGCGTGCTCCAACCGCTCGATGCGGTCGGCGCCGGGCTCCTCGAGGGGCAGGGCGGCGTGGTGTTCTCGCCGCGCGGCGGTGCAGTGGATGCCGCGCTACTGGGTGTGCGCGGCCAGGGCATCTCGGGCAGCGGTCCGGTGGCAACATTCCGCTTCCGTGTCCTGCGCGACGGCGACGCGAGACTCCGGATCGGCAGCATGATCGCACGCGACGCCATGAACCGGCCGGTGAATCCCGAGGGCCTGTCCCGCGCGCTCGTTACCGCGCGCCCCACGCGTACGCTCATGCTGGCCCCGTCGCCGAATCCCGCGCAGGGCGCCGCGACGCTGTCGTTCGCGCTCGCCACGCCTGGCGACGCCGACCTCTCGATCTATGCCGTGGATGGCCGCCGCGTGCGCACGCTCGCGCATGGGGCACGCGACGCCGGCACGTACCAGATCACCTGGCGTGGCGAAGATGACGGCGGTCGCACGCAGCCGCCGGGAGTCTACTGGGCGCGGCTCACCACCCCGGGCCACGTCTTCAATCGCAGGATCGTGTTTCTGCGATAAGGGCAGGAAAGGGCCGCCGCCGGGGTCATCCGCCGGCGTCTCGTGCCTGGCCTCAGCGCAGGTGTTTGCGCAGGAACGTCAGCGTGCGCGGCCACGCGGACTGCGTTGCGCGCAGGTTCGCTCCCTCGCGGCCGTCCTGTTGACGCAGGAAGCCGTGCCCCGCGCCGTCGTAGAGGTGCGCCTCGTACGCCTGACGGCGGGCCGAGAGCGCGGTTCGCGCAGGCTCGATGGTGGCGTTCACGCGAGCGTCATCGCCGCCGTAGTGGCCCTGCACCGGCGCCGAGACCTGAAGCAGCTGCGCGCTGTCCGGCGAGCTGCCGTAGAACACCACCGCCGCCTGCGGCGCGGGCGAGGCCGCGGCGGCCGCGAAGCTGCGGCTGCCGCCCCAGCAGAACCCGAGCGTCGCGAGCTTGCCGTTGGCGGCCGGGAGACGCGTCGCCCAGGCGCGTACCGCGCCGATGCGTGCCGCGCTCTCCTCGGGCGTCAACTGGCGCACCAGCTTCACCACATCGTCGCGGCTCGACACCGAGTCCGTGCCGCCGCCGCCGGGCCCGAGTCCCGAGAGCAGGTCCGGCGCAACGGCGATGAACCCGTCCGCCGCCAGCTGGTCGGCCACGCCACGCATCCAGTCCGTGAGGCCAAAGATCTCGTGGATCACCAGCACCACACCCGCCTTGTCCTTGCGTTCGGGATACACCACCCACGTGCGCAACGCGGCCGAATCCGCGTACGGGACGTCCACGAACTCGCCATGCCGCGGCGATCGATCGAGTCGTTCGCGAGCTCCCGCCTCGGCCGGGGGGAGCGTCGTCGCGGCGCGGGCCGCGGTCGGCGGGAGCAGCGACAGCAACAGGGCGAGCACGACCGGGGATACGCTCGATAATGCGAGGCGACGAGACATGGCAGACTCCTCCTCGAATCGACGTGGCTTGGAGCGGCGCAACACGGCGAGCATAGAGTGACGAGCGCCATGCGGCGAGCCCGATCCCGCTGGCGAGGAGCCGCCGAGCAGGCCCCGAGCCTTGACCCGCCCCCAGCCGAGTGACAGCCTCGCCCGTCTCGTGCCCATCCCGCTCGCCGCCATTCGCGAGGCAGCACTTCGCCTCGATCCGTGGCTCCATCGCACGCCCGTGCTGAGCGCCTCTGCGCTGGGCGATCGCGTCGGGGTGTCGCTCGTGCTCAAGGCCGAGAGTCTTCAGAAAACCGGCTCGTTCAAGCCGCGCGGCGCGCTGAACGTGGTGCTCACGCTTCCTCCCGAACGCCGCGAGCGCGGTTTGGTCACGGTGTCGGCCGGGAACCACGCGCAGGCGGTGGCGTGGGCGGCGAAGGTGGTGGGCGTGCCCTGCACGGTGGTCATGCCCAGCGACGCGCCGCGCTCCAAGGTCGCGGCCGTCGAGGGCTACGGCGCGCGCATCGTGCTCCACGCTGACCGCGCCACGCTGTTCGACCGCCTGCGCGAGGAAGAGACGCGCACCGGCGCCGCGTTCGTGCATCCGTTCGACGATCCGCAGGGGCTCGCGGGCGCGGGCACGCTCGGGCTCGAGCTGCTGGAGCAGTCGCCCGCGCTCGACGCCGTGCTCATTGCGATCGGCGGCGGTGGCCTGCTGGCCGGCGTGGCGTGCGCCGTGAAGGCGCTGCGCCCACAGTGTCGCGTGATCGGTGTGGAGTTGGCTGAGGGCCCGGGGATGACGCCGGCGCTCGCGGCGGGCAAGCCGGTGACGGTGCCGCGGCCGCGCACGCGAGCCGACGGGCTCACGCCGCCGTTCGTGGGAACACTGCCGCTCGAGGCGGCGCGCCGTCACGTGGACCACATCGTGCTCGTCACCGAGGACGAGATCGCCGAGGCGATGCGCGCACTGTTCGAGCGGGCACGCCTGGTGGCGGAGGGCTCCGGCGCCGCGGCACTGGCCGGGTTGCTCTCGGGGCGCGCGAGGGTCGAGAAGGGCGCGAACGTGGCGGTCATCGTATCCGGGGGCAATGTGGATCCGGAGAGCTTCTGCAGTCTCTACCCGACCGGCGAGGTGCCCGCGTGAAGGTGCTGTTCCTGAACGAGCGCGAGGTGTACGCCGTGCTCGAGATGGAGCCTTGCATGCGGCTCATGCACGAGGCGCTCTGCACGCTGGCGCGCGGGGATGCCGTTCAGCCACTTCGGAGCATGCTGCGACTTCCCGGCGGCAGCGGGCTCCTGGGCATCATGCCCGGTTACCTGGGCGAGCCGCAGGCGTTCGGGCTCAAGGTCGTGAGCGTGATGCCCGGCAACCACGGGACCGGCTACGACTCGCACCAGGGCGTGGTGATGTTGTTCGGTGTCCGGCATGGCGAGCCGCTCGCCGTGCTCGACGCCAGCGCGATCACCGCCGTGCGCACGGCGGCCGTCTCGGGTGCGGTCACACGCGTGCTCGCGCGCGAGGACGCCGGCGACCTGGCGCTGCTGGGTTCGGGTGTGCAGGCGCGCACGCATCTCGAGGCGATGCGCGCGGCGCGCCCACTCCGGCGCGTGCGGGTGTGGAGCCGTACTCGAGCGAGCGCCGAGCGATTCGCGAGCGAGCAGGGAGCGCGGTACGCGCTGCGCATCGAGGTCTGCGAAGATGCCGAATCGGCGGTGCATGACGCCGATCTCGTGTGCACCACGACGTCGGCGCCGGAGCCCGTGTTGCTTGGGCGCTGGCTCGCGCCGGGAGCGCACGTGAATGCCGTTGGTGCGTGCTTCGCCACGAGTCGTGAACTCGACGGCGAAGCCGTGGCGCGTGCCCGGTTCTTCACGGACCGCCGCGAATCCTGCCTCGCGGAATCGGGCGACTTCCTGCTCGCGCGGGCGGAGGGCTCCGTGAATGACGCCCACCTGCTCGGCGAGGTGGGCGACGTGTTCCTCGGTCGCCTGCCCGGCCGCACCGCTCCCCGGGACGTCACGCTGTTCAAGTCGCTGGGGATCGCGGTGGAGGACCTGGCCTCGGCGCACGCCCTCCTACGTCGCGCCCGTGAGACGGGGGCGGGGCAGTGGCTCGAGTGGGGCGGTCCGCTGGGGGCCTGAGCCAGATCTCCGCGCCCGAACGCACAGCGCCCGAACGCGCGATTGGGCGTCGCGAGGACCCGGGCGTTAGACTGGCCCGGACGGGGCGATCCGCCCACAAGGAGACGCGCGCATGAGTCGCATTCCGGCCGACGACCCGACCACCCGCCTGTTCCTGCGACACACGCTCGCCACGCTCGCCTATCGGGCCGGAAAGACCGTGCGCGGCACGCCCGCGGCGTTCGGCGAGTACCGCGCCAGCGAGGGCTCGCCGCGCGTGCTGGACATCGTCGCCCACATGGGTGACCTCATGGATTGGGTGCTCTCGATGCTGCAGGGTACGCCCCGCTGGAACAACGCGACGCCGCTCGCCTGGGACGCTGAAGTGTCCCGCTTCTTCACCTCGCTCGGCGCGGTGGATGATCATCTGGCAGCCGGTTCACCCATTGCGTGGGAGCCCGGCAGCTTGTTCCAGGGCGGACTCGCCGACGCGCTCACCCACACCGGGCAACTCGCCATGCTGCGTCGGCTCTCGGGCTTCAAGATGAAGGGCGAAAGCTACGCCCGGGCCGACATCGAGATCGGGCGCGTGGGGCTCGATCAGGTCCCGGCCGATCCGCGCAACGAATTCGATTGAGCGAATCCCCCGGAATCGGGCGCGGCATGGCCATTCGCCTCGCGCTGATGGGCGTACTAGCGGTGGCGCTGGTGTGGCGCGCGGGCTGCTCCGGCTCGACGGACGGCGAGCAACGCGCCGAGCGCGGCACGGCCGGTGTGTCGTCGGGGATCGCGCCCGACGCACAGGAACTCGCCGCCGATCAGTCGGCGCCGCAGTCGGGCGGCTCGCTCGTCGCGATCGAGGCCACATTGCTCGATGCGAGCGGGCGCACTCGAAAACTTGCGGAGTTCCGCGGCGCGCCGTGGGTGGCGAGCGCCATTTACACACGCTGTGGCACGGTGTGTCCGCGCGTCGTGGCCGAGCTGCGCACGCTCGAGCGCGCGTGGGACGCGGACACCACCTGGCGCATCGTGTTGTTCTCGCTCGACCCCGCGCACGACCGCCCCGAGGTGTTGCGGGCGTTCGCGAAGGAGCAGGGCCTCAGCTCGCCTCGCTGGACCCTGCTCGTGCCGGATTCCTCCGGACTCGATTCGCTCGCCAGTGCACTCGGGCTGATCGCGCGTCCGGACCAGGCAGGTGGTATCGCCCACTCGGCCGTGTTCGCCTACGTGGACGCGGACGGGAATATCCTCGATCGCCGCGTCGGCCTCGCACTTCCGAAAGGTGGACTCGCGGAGGTCTGGCGGCGACTGATCGCGAGCATCGCCGGAGGGAGCGGTCGCGCGGGCGGCTGAGCGCGGCGTTCCGCAGTAGCACTGGGCAGAGTGCGATATTGGCGTGGCAACACGGCTGGGGCCCGCGCCACGGACATGGCGTTGATGCGTCGAAGCCGACTTGGGCCGTACAGGCGATCGAACGAATCGACACGCGTTGTGACACGCTCCCCGAGGCCCTCCGCGACGGCCCTGGACGCGCCCTGCGCAGTCGGGCGAGACGCGCGCTCGCGCCGAAAGCAGAATTTGCCGAGCTGAGCCTGCTCGACTCGTGTTTGCCATTGAACGCTTCAGTCGACTCGCTATCCTGCTGGCTGGTGACGCGCTCCACTGCGAGCCCCCCCGGTCACTCCCTCGCTCCGCAAACGCCGATTCGAATCGCTTGCGCCTGATCGCCAGATCTTGCGTGAGCGCAGAGCGCGGACTCTCGCATTCGATCTCATGCGACAGCCCGTCACCAGCCGGGAGCACCCGTGCACACGCAACTTGCTCCGCATCCGCTGGCAGAGCCACCCGTCCTGTGCGAGCAGCCGAATCCACCGTCGAGCGCGGTGAGTGCACCGATGTGTCGGCCCGCTCATGCGATGACATCGCCTGCCGAACGGGGGATCCCGTGCCAGCCAGGCCGCCGTGGATCGCTCACATCGGAGCGTTTCTCATGCTCCTGCCACGGATCGAACTTGATGGTTCTCTCATCACGAGGCGGTTCCCGAGCGGAAGCTCGCGCTCGTGCATATCAATGGTTGCTGGTGAATCCCCTTGTCGTCACGAATCAAGACGTATGACACATCCCACGGAGTGAGTCCCATGAGAAAGCAGACGATGCTCGGGCTGGCCGCCCTCCTGCTGACGTGCACGGCACTCAGCGCGACGGCGCAGTCGTTGACGACCGATCGACCGGACTACTCGCCCGGTGATACCGCGACGTTCACGGGCAGTGGATTCCAGCCCGGAGAAGATGTGGCCGTTCAGGTTCATCACGCCGATGCCACGCCCGACAGCGGTGCCGATCACCAACCGTGGATGGTGGTAGCGGACGAGAACGGCGGATTCGTCACTACCTGGCACGTGTGCGAGGACGATTGTCTCGGCAAGACGCTGCTGGCGACGGCCGACGGCCAGACCTCGGGATTGCACGCTGAAGTACTCTTTACGGATTCGCCCCGGATCGGGGCGGTCACCGTGGGGGCTCAAGTCGGTTCCTTGACCTACGGAACGGGATCCTGGGCCGCCTATCCGATCACGGTCTTCCGAGGGTCAGGGCCAGGGAGCTTCGGCACGTTTACGGTCACGATGGCGGTGATCCTACCCAACCCCCTTCCGCCGGGGGTCACCGTTCGGTTCACTCGAACCGGACCCGTGGGCGGCGGTACCCCGTTCAATATCCCGAGTTCCGCGGCTTCGGATACGACGACACTGGTCATTATGACGACGGGCGCTGTCCCCGCTGGGGCCGTTGGATTCACGGTTCGGGCAAGGACGGGACCGAATGAGCCAACGAGCCTGGACTTCAAGACCGCTACGGGCACGCTGACAGTCTCCAAGGCGGCGTTGACCGTGACCGCGGATGGCAAGGCAAAGGCCTATGGCGGCGCCGACCCGATGCTGACCTATTCCCCGAGCGGCACGCTGTACAACGGCGACACCTATTCGGTGATCACGGGCGTGAGCCTGTCGACGGCGACGGGGGCGGCGGCGACGTTCGGGACGCACACGATCGCGGCGTCGGGTGGCACGGCAGCCAACTACGACGTCACGCACGCCTCCGGCACGCTGACGGTGAGCAAGGCGGCGGCGCTCCTGGCGACGGCGGATGACAAGGCCAAGGTCTACGGTGCGGCTGATCCGGCGCTGACCTACACACCCAGCGGTGCGCTCTACTACGGCGACACGTTCGCGGTGATCAGTGGCGTCTCGCTCTCCACCGCAACCGGTGCGGCGGCGACCGCTGGCCTGCACACGATCACAGCCTCCGGCGGCACGGCGGCGAACTACTTCGTCGCCACAGCCAACGGCACGCTGACGGTCGGCAAGGCCGCGGCGTTGACCGCCACGGCGAACGACCAGGGCAAGACCTACGGTGGCGCCGATCCGACGCTCACCTACACGGCGAGCGGCACGCTCTACTACGGCGACTCGTTCGCAGTGGTCACCGGCGTGAGCCTGTCGACCGCGACGGGTGCGTCGGCGACCGCTGGCATGCACACGATCACGGCGTCGGGCGGGACGGCGGACAACTACTTCGTCGCCACGACCAACGGCACGCTGACGGTCGGGAAGGCCTTGGCATTGTTGGCCACGGCGGACGACCAGTCGAAGACCTACGGCGGCACCGATCTGACGCTGACGTACTCCTCGAGCGGCACGCTCCACTACGGCGACACGTTCGCGGTGATCAGCGGGGTATCGCTCTCGACCGCGACGGGTGCGGCGGCCACTGCCGGCATGCACACGATTGCGGCGTCGGGCGGGACGGCAGACAACTACTTCGTCACGCACGTCGCCGGCACGCTCTCGGTCGGTAAGGCGGCAGCGCTGACGGCCACGGCGAACGACCAGTCGAAGACCTACGGTGGCGCTGATCCGACGCTGACGTATACGTCGAGCGGCACGCTCTAT
>CAYQNV010000106.1:0-10361 GCA_964418975.1 uncultured bacterium
TGGGCTGACGAACGGGGGCGCAACGGCAACGGAGAAGTACCTGACCGGCTACGTCGTCGAGAAGTCCCTCAGCGTGGACAACATCTTCGTGATCGCGATGATCTTCGGCTTCTTCGCGGTGCCGCCGCTCTACCAGCACCGTGTGCTGTTCTGGGGCATCCTCGGCGCTCTGCTCCTGCGCGGTGCGATGATCGGGGTCGGGGCGAAGCTGATCGCCGAGTTCCACTGGATTCTATACGTCTTCGCCGTCTTCTTGATCCTGACGGCGATCAAGATGCTCTTTCTCAAGACGGATCATACCGATCCGAACAAGAACATCGTCGTTCGGTTGACGCGCCGCTTGTTCCCGGTGACCGCCAGGTTCCACGGCGAGCACTTTGTCGTTCGCGCCGGTGCACCCGCGTCGTACGAGAGCGAGGTCCCAGGTGCGCCCGCGGTCCCGGATGAGGTCGTGGACAAGGCTCGGCCGGGAACCCTGCTCCTCACGCCTCTGGCACTGGCGCTCGTCATGGTCGAGACGACCGATCTGATCTTTGCCGTTGACTCAATCCCGGCCATCTTCGCCATCACGGGCGAACCGTTCTTGGTGTTCACCAGCAACGTGTTCGCGATTCTCGGCCTGCGATCGCTCTACTTCGCACTGGCCGGCATGGTCAAGAAGTTCCGATACCTGAAGATCTCGCTCGCACTGGTCCTGATGGTAGTCGGCGTCAAGATGTTGCTTGCCGAATGGCTGAAGCTCGCCCTCGGGAAGCACTTCAACTTGTACTTGCTGACCGTGATCCTCTCGATCCTGGCAGCGGGCGTGGCAACATCCGTATTAGCGGAGCGTCGTCGAATGAGCCGCCTAACAAGCCCATGAAGCTGACGGTCGCCTGCGGCCCCCGCAGCTGATCGGCAGGTCGTTATCCAGACATGACGCCGGCCGCTGCTCAGTAAACTCACGACGCGAGTGTCTCAAAGTCGTTGACAGGTTCCGGTGTCGGGACGAGCGGGGCTGAGTTGCGCAAGCTAAAGCTCACTCCGACAACTGCGTTTGGGAGCACGGGAGTATTCTCGCGGCTGCTCAAGACAAACCTTCCCTGCGGAGTCTGGAGCGTCATGCTCCCAATCGTTGCTGGCTTCTGCATCAGCATGAGCAAGCTAGTCGAGGGGGCGGCTATTGAACTGTCTGGGTGAGCCGCGGGTTGTGTTGGGCCAGCAATAAGCAACAACGCGACAATCTGAAGCATCATATGCGTGCCTCCCCGTGGCCATGCACCGAGAAAGCGTTGGCCGATAGCAGTGCTACCAGTTGGAGATCGAGGCGTCTTACACGTCCCAGCGGGCGGTAGCGTGTGCCGGCCAGGCGCCCTCGCCCATGCGGTCGCCGCCCACGCGGGAGAGCGTCGAGAAAAGCGTCAGATCGGCCGAGACGTTGCCGTCGATACCACGGAGTGCTTCCTCCAGCACCAGCAGCCGGCGGCGGATCTCGCTGGCGTCGAGCCCGTGCGAGAGTGCGCGCAGCTCCGCGAGCAGGTCGCGGTTCACCAGCGATTCCGCGGGGGCGCCGTAACGAAGCCGCAGCACGTCGCGCAGCAACAGCTGGTGGAACTCGAGCGTCTGCCGCAGTCGTTCGCGCCCGGACTTGCCGAAGCCGGTCAGCTTTTGTACGGCGCTCCACAGCGCCTCGGGCTTTCTGGCGAGCGCCGGCGTGAGCAGCGCCAACGCCGCGTCGCGCTGCTCGAGCAGGCCGGGCTCGACGTCGCGCATGGCGAGTGCCCGGGCCAGCGAGCCGGCCGAGAGCGCGGCCAGCATGCGGAGCTTGGCTTCGTCCTCGATGCCCGCGTGCTCGCGCAGCACGTCGCGCACGAGCGACTCGAACAACGGCGCGAATCGCACACGCTGGCAACGCGAGCGGATGGTCACCGGTACGCGCGACAACCGCGCCGTGGTCAGCACCCACACGGTCGATTCGCCCGGCTCCTCCACGCGCTTCAACAGCGCCGAGAACTGGTCCTCGCGCATGCGGTCGCAATCGCGCACGACCACGACACGGCGCGACGCGGTGTGTGGGCGGTAGCCCAGTTCGGCGAGCAGCTCGCGTGTCTGCGAGATGCGGATGCTGGCGGCCTTCTCGTACTGGAACACGTGGAGCGGGTCGGCGCGGAGCTTCTCGAACGTGTCGATGACCGTGCCTTCGAGCGTCTTCTCCTCGCCCGAGAGCGGGAACAGCAACTTCAAGTCGGGGTGTTGCAGCGTGCCCGACATGCGGCAGCCGCGGCACTCGCCGCAGGCGTCGTTACCGCTTTTCAGCGCCTCCGGCGCTGCGCCGAACAGCGATGGCTCGGCGGCCGCGGGGGCAGCGCCCGGCACGCGCTCGCACAGCATCGCGCGCGCGAACGCCAGCGCCGCGGTGCCCTTACCCACGCCAGCCGCGCCATGGAACAGGTAGGCGTTCGCGTAGCGCCCGCGCGCCACGACGCCGCGCAGGAACTCGGACACGTCGGGCTGCCCCAGCAACGAGGCGAGGCGAACGCTGAGCATGGCGCTAGCGGAGCCAGCTCTCGGGGTTCAACGGCGCCGAGCCCTTGCGGACCTCGAAGTGCAGCATCGGACCTTTCAGCGAGCCGGTCTCGCCCGAGCGTCCGATCACCGCACCCGTCTGCACCTCGCTGCCGGTGCCGACGTTCACCTCGGACAGGTGACTGTAGATGGTGTAATAGCCATCGCCGTGGTTCAACACCACCATGCCGCCCACGCCCTCGTAGTCGTCGTTCGCGAAGTCCACGCGCCCCTTGGCCACGGCCTGCACGGCGGTACCGACGGGCACGGCGATATCGATGCCGTCGTTGCGCACCTGCGTGCCGAAGCGCGGGTGCGTCTCGAGTCCCATGCGGCCCACGACGCTGCCGCGCACGGGCCACTCCAGTTGGCCCTGACCGCGAATGAAGTCGCCGCTGTAGGGCTGCGGGTTGCGGCCCTCGCCGCGCGCCTTCTCGGCCTCGGCGCGACGCTGGCGTTCGAGCCGGGCGAGCAGGCCGGCCAGCGCACGCGCGCTGCGTTCCAACTCGGCCGCGGCGGCCTCGTACTCGCTGCGCTTGGACTGGATCTGGCGCACGGTGCTGGCGCGCGACTGGCGCAAGTTCGCCAGCTTGTTGGACTCGCGCGTGGTGCGCTGCGCGTTGCGCGTAACTTCCTGGAGGTTGCCCTCGAGCTTGCGCTCGTTCGCCTCGACGTGCTCTTTCTCGGTGCGCACGTTCTCGAGCAACAGGCGGTCCTGCTCGGCCACCATCTGCAGGAAGTCCCAGCGCATCATGAGGCCGGCGAACGAACGCGTGGAGATCAGGAACTCCATCTCGCGCGCCGGCCCCACCATGTAGATGCGGCGCAGCCGGCGAGCCAGGCGGGTGCGCTGCTGCTGCAGCGTGGCCACGCTCCGCTGCAGGTTCGCGCGCGTCAGCTCGAGCTGATGGTCAAGTCGCTCACTGCGCGTGCGCAGATTGCGCAGCCGGCGGCGCGTGCCGGTCAGCTCGCGCTCGGTGCGCTTGAGCGCACCCATCGCGCGAGTCTCCTGGCCCTTGAGCGCTCCCGCCTGCGCGCGCTTCTCGCGCGCCTGGCGGGTGAGCATCTCCAGCTCCTGGCGTTTGGCCGCCTCGAGGCTGTCTTGCGAGAACCCCGTGCCCGGAAGGCCGAGCAGGCTCGACAGGGCGAGCAGGGCAAGCAGCCCGAGACGCGCGACCGCCGCGTACCTCACGAGCCGATGTTTCGCAGGATTCTCGTGAGCGCCGCGGCGGACGCCAGCCAGGCGACCGTCAGCGCGACCCCCACGAACGCCAGCGACCAGGTCCACGGCAGGAACGTGAGGCCCACGAGCCGCGGCGCCAATCCCTGCTGGAGCGCGAACACCAACAGCAGCGCCGCAACCGACGCGAGCAGCGTGTGCATGATCGCTTCGAGCATGAAGGGCGAGGCGATGAACCGGTCCGTGGCGCCCATTCGCAGCATGATCTCGATCTGGTGTCGGCGCGCCACCACGGTGAGGCGTAGCGTGTTGAACAGCACCATCACGATGGCCACGACCACCATCGCACCGGCGGCCCAGGCGGTCGCGCGCATGCCGGCCGAGAACTCGTCCAGTCGGCGCACGTACTCGGCGCCGTAGCGCACGTCCTCCACCTCGGGGAACTCGAGCACCTGCCGGGCCGCCTGTTCCATGGCGGCGAAGCTCAGGAGCTCGGGCTTGAGTCGCACGCGCAGCGACGCGGGCAGCGGATTGTCCTCGACGCCCGAGAGCAGGTCAGGATCGCCGATCTGTTCCGACAGCTCGGACCACGCTTGCTTGCGGTCTACATAGGTGGGCTCGCCGAAATACTGGCGCACCTTGTCCATGAGTGTCGCCAATTGCGCGTCGCTGACCTCATCCTGGAGATACACGATCATCTCGCGCCGGTCGCCGATGGCGTCGAGCGCCTGACGCGCGTTGTGGTCGAACAACACGAAGATGCCGCACAGCGTGAGCGCCGCGGTGAGCGACAGCACGGAAGTCACGGCGAGGCCGCGATGCGCCCGAAAGCTCCGCCAAGCCTCACGCCAGAAGTAGACTTGCATGGCTCAGGCCCCTCCCGTGGCGGGCGGTGTGAACAGGTCGGACTGGCGCTTGGCCGGCGGGCCGTCGCCGGTCTCGGCGGCGCCCTTGGCGGCGGCCGCCACCGCACTGGCCGCGGCCGCACTGGTCGCGTCTCGCAGTCGGCCGTCCTCCAGCACGTAGCGTCGGCCGCCGATCACATTGGCCACCTCGGCGCGCGTGGTCCCGAGCAGCAGGGCTGCGCCTTCGCGATGGATGCGCAGCAGCAGGGACAGCACCTCGGCCGCGCTCTTCGGCTCGAGCGCGCCGGTGGGCTCGTCGGCCAGGATGAGCGCTGGCCGGTTGACGATGGCGCGCGCGATGGCGCAACGCTGCCGCTCGCCGAACGACAGTTCGGCCGGCAACAGGTCGCGATGCGCCTCTAGCCCTACCTCCTGCAGCGCACGGTGCACCTTGGGCGTGAGGTCGGCATCCAGGTGCTGGCCGGCGATATAGAGCGCGAGCGCCACGTTCTCGAACACCGTGCGATCGGCGAGCAGCCGGAAGTCCTCGTAGATCACGCCGATGGTGCGCCGGAGCAGCGCCCGATGCGAGCGCGTGAGCCGGCCGCCTCGGAACGTGCCCACGGTGACCACGCCCGAAGTGGGCTGCGTCTCGTGCGTGATGAGCCGCAGCAGCGTGGTCTTGCCCGCCGCGCTGTGGCCGAGGACCACGGCGCACTCGCCCTCTTCCATGCGCCACGTCACGTCGTCGAGCGCCAGGCGCTCTCCATAGCGCTTGGTCACGTGCTCGAATGAGATCATCGCGCCTCCTGGCTGCGGGGATCGCTTCTACAGGTCGCGGTACTCGATCTGGGCCTTGCTGCGCAGGGTCTTGAGCCACGCCTCGTACTTCACGCGGAACTGCGCCTGCGCCACGGCCTCGGGAAGCTCTTCCTTGATCTCCGACAACTCGTAAGCCCGCTCGGGTTTGCGATCGGCGACCTTGAAGACGTTGAAGCCCTGCGGATTCGTGAGCACCTCGCTCACCTCGCCGATCTTAAGAGGTTCCAGGCCCGCACGGATGTTGGGTTGCAGCTGGCCGAGGCTCAAGAACCCCACGTCGCCGTCGGGGCCGGCCTGGCCGGGGTAGGTGCTGTGACGCTTGACGAGCGCGGCATAGTCGCCGCCCTTGGCCGCCTGCTCGCGCACCTTCTTCGCCAACTCGAACGCACGGTCGATGTCGGCCTCGGTGGGCGTGACCTTCACCAGGATGTGGCGCGCGTGCACCTCCACGATGGGGGAGCCGGTGGCGTCCACCGAGTCCGTGCCGGCGGGGCTCCGCACCGTGTCGCGCTCGATGGTCTCGACGATGTGCCAGCCGTAGGGCGTGCGCACCGGGGCGGACGGCTTGCCCGGGGCTTGCGTGAACGCCGCGTCTTCCAGCGTGGGATCCAGCTGGCCGCGACGGAAGAAGCTCAGGTCGCCGCCTGATTTGGCGCTGCCGGGATCGTCCGAGGTCTCGGCGGCCAGCTTGGCGAACTTCTCGCCGGCCAGCAGCCGTTTACGGATGGCCTCGGCCTTGGCCTTGCCCGCCTTGAGCATCACCGAGTCGGGCGACGGTGTGATCTGGATCACTTGAAGTTTCAACTGCGCGGGCACCTTGGGGAACTTGTCCATGTTCTCCCGGTAGTAGGTCTCGGCCTCGGGCTGCGGCACGGGCTTGCGCGGGAACATCTTCCGCACCACGCGCTCCTCCAGCATCTGGCGCTCGACATCGCCCTTGTAGCGCTCGCGCAGTCGCGCCTCGGTGGTGTTCTCGCGCTGGAGTTGTTGATGGAACGCCTGCTCGCCGCCCAAGCGTTCTTTCGCTTCGGCGAGAGCGGTCTCCACCTGCTTCGCCACCTCGGCCGGGCTCACGGTGATGCTCTGGCGCTTGGCTTCGGCAAGCAACAGCTTCTCGTCGATCAGCTGGTCCAGCACCTGGCGCCGGAGCGTATCCACCTGATTGGAGTCGGGCCGCGCCTGCGCGCGCTGCAGGAACAGAAATAGCTGCTCCTCGACATCGCTCGCGAGCACCGGCTCGTCGTTGACCATGGCAGCGATGGCGTCCAGCGCCACGTTGTCCCGAGGCGGCGCGGGGCGGCTGGGAGCCACCTGGCGCGCGGGGGTCGCGGCCGGCGTGGCGGCGGGCTTGGCCCCGGGGGCGGGTGCGGCGAGGGCGAGTGCCGCCAGCGCGGGCAGGAGGGGCAGGGCGAACCAGGCGGCGCGGCGGTTGATCGCGGACAAGACGGGAAACCTCCGATTCGGGTGCGGTGCGGGCGCACAATATAGGCTCGCCCGCCGGATGGGGAGCGCTCGTTCGAGCGCCGGCCAGTATAGCGAGTGGGCCGCGACTCTCCCAACCGATACGCGGCGGTTCGCGCCCTCATTCCCCGCGGCCGCGAGGTTTTGCGCTTCCGGGACAGCGCAGGGGAGGCGCGACAGCGTTGGGAGCGGCCGCGCCCGCGCTGGGGGGCCATCGGCTGCGCGGCCCGTGCGGCTATGGGAAGGTGACCACGTGACTTCTGACGTGCGACTCCGGCGGGTGCTGGCCGTGGCCGCGCTGCTCGCCGGCTTCGGCGTGGCGCTGCCGCGATTCCTCACGCACGGCCCCTACCCGCGGCTCGGCGCGCGCATCGGCGAAGGCGGTGTGGTGCAGCGCGTGCTCGGTCCGCCCGCGCGCGGCACGCTGGAACCCGGCGACCGGCTGGTGAGCTTGAACGGTCTGGCGCTCGCGGATTCCGCCGTGCGCGTGCGACTCGCCGCCGAGGGCTGGCCGCGCGGGCCGCTGGATCTCGAGTTCGAGCGCGAAGGCCAACTGCGCCGCGTCACGCTGCCGCCCACGCGGCTCTCGCCGTGGGAGCGCTTCCGGCTTTCGGCCTACCCCATCGCCGTGGCCATGGCCGCGCCACTGGTGGCGTTCTTGCTGGTGTGGCGACGACCCGATCTGGGCACGGCGTGGGTGTTCCTGTGGTACGCCACGCTCGATGGCCTGGGCGTGCTGCGCACGGTGTTCCCGCACGCGCAGGTGCAGGCCGATCCGTTGTTCCGCGGCTACTTGGTGCTCTACGACGGACTGGTGTTGCTCTATCCGGCGAGCTTCGTGCACTTCATGTCGGTGTTCCCGCGCCCGCGCTGGCGCGCCGGCTCGCGCGTGCGAAACCCGTGGTTCTGGCTGGCGGCGGTGAGCTACGCGCTGCCGCTGGCGCTGCTGGTGGCGTTCGGCGAGGCGCGCGCCATGCCGCCCGACGTGCTGGGCGCCTGGTACCCGGGCGCGGCGGCGGTGATCGGCACCGCGTCGCTGTTGTTGCGCTACAGCCGCTCCGAGCCCGGCTGGTCCCCGACCACCACCCAGCGCGTACTGGCCGTTGTGGTGGCACTCGCCATGCTCGTGAGCAACCTGGGTTTCGGCGGCGACCGCGTGGACCCGGTGTTGGCCGCGGCCGCACCCACCGCACCCATCCACCTGCTGTTCACCGTGATCCTCGGCATCTGGCTCGCCACGCCCTTCCTGCTCTCCTACCTGATCGCCGACGACGCGCTGTTCGATCCGCGCCGGCTGATCGTGGGCGGCCTGCCCTACGCGCTCTTGTCGGGCGTGCTGGCGGCCATCTACCTGGCGGTGGTGTTCGGCGGACAGCGGCTGTTCGCCACCGTCACCGGCGAGCAAGCACTGGCGTTCAACGTGATCGCCGCACTCATTCTGGCATTTGCGTTCGCGCCATTACGCGAACGCGTGCAGCGCGCCATCGCCCGCGTGTACGGGCGCGACCCCGAGGCGTTGCGTGCCGCGCTCGACTCAGCCGGCGACAGCCTGCTCTCGGCGCTCGACCGCGACGAGGTGCGCGGTGCGGTGGAGAGCGGCATCGCGCGCGGGATGCATCGCCGGGTGGAGGTGGCGTGGCCCGACAACCGCCCGCCCGCCTTGGCCGACCCGGCGCGCGTGCCCGACTTCGCGCGCGGGCCCATCACCGCGTTGCTCACCCAGGCGGGCGTGCGCTTGGACAACCTGCGCCTGACCGCCGAGCGGGCCTCGGCCACGCGTGCCGAGTTGCGCGCGCTCCAGGCGCAGGTGCAGCCGCATTTCCTGTTCAACGCCTTGAACGCTCTTGCCTATTTGATCGAGACCGACCCCATGGCGGCGCAGCGCTTCACCGGGCGGCTGGCCGACATGCTGCGCTACACGGTCGAGGCCGGGAAACGGCAGGCGGCACTCCTGTCGGACGAGATCGCGTTCGTGGAGGACTACCTGGGCGTGGCGCGCGAGCGCTACGAGAACCCGTTGCACTTCCGCTACCGCGGCGACCCGGCGCTGCTGTCGTCGAGCGTGCCGCCACTGTTGTTGCAGCCGCTGGTGGAGAACAGCTTGAAGCACGGCATCACGCCGGGCGAGACGTCATTGCGCATGACGCTGGATGCTCGCGAGGAGCAGGGTTGGTTCGAACTGGAGTTCGCCGATGACGGCGTGCCGCACGGGAACGGCACCACCAGCCTCGGTGTGGGTTTGGAGAATCTCGAATCGCGCGTGCGGCACTTCGCAGGGCCGAACGCGCGCGTGCAGGCCACGCCACGCAGCGACGGCGGATTCGCCGTGCGCATGGCGTGGCCCATCCCGACCGGAGGAAGCGAGTGAAGATGGACGAACGTCTACGAGTGGTGATCGCCGATGACGAGCCGCGCGCGCGGCAGTTTCTGGAAAAGCTCCTGTCCGAGCACACGCACGTCGAGGTGGCGGGCGTGGCGAAGGGTGGCGGCGAGGCGCTGGCGCTGATCGCCAAGACGCACCCCGACGCGGCGTTCCTCGACATTCACATGCCCGACCTGTCGGGGCTCGAGGTGGCGCGGCACCTGAAGGGCGAGGACGCCCCGATCGTGGTGTTCGTGACCGCCTACGACCAGCACGCCGTGGAGGCGTTCGAGCTGGCGGCGGTGGATTACGTGCTCAAGCCCATCCGCCGCGAGCGGCTGGCCGAGACGGTGCAGCGCGTGACGCGCGAGGCGGAGCTGGGCGCCAAGCGCTCGGGCAACGCCGCCGCGGTGCGCACGGCGCTGGCGTCGGAACCGCTGCAGTCGAACGCCACGCGGCTCATGCGACTTCCCGTCCGCCACCGGCGGGAGGTGAAGCTGCTCGACCTCTCGCAAGTGCCGATGGTGTTCTCGCGCGACCGGCTGGTGCTGGCGCGCGCCGAGGGCAAGGAGTTCCTGGTGGACTACACGCTGCAGGAGCTCGAAGAGCGCCTGCCCGAGGGAGCGTTCGTGCGCGTCCATCGCGGCGCGCTCGTCAACATGAGCGCGATCGAGAGCTACGGCGCGGAGGACGGCGTGCTGGTGTTGCGGTTGAAGGACGGCACGCGGGTGGAGGCGAGCGAGCGGCGTGCAGCGGAGGTGCGGCGGAAGTTGAGGTAGCGGGGGCTTGCGGGTCGTGCGCGCAGTCACGACCCGCAAGTATCAAGTTGTGCTCCGAGGATTGCTGATGGGTGGGCCCGTGGTCGGTCGAGCCGGCCTCGGGAAGCCGGCCTCAGAGCGCGTACTTCAGCTGATGGGACCGCGGGTTCTTGACCCGCCGTGTCGGGGTGAGCCCGCGGTAGTACTCGTCCCAGCGCTCGGGCAGCGGGATGCGCCCCGGGAACAAGCGCTCGGCGAGGATGCGCCGGGCACTCCAGCGCTGCGTGCACACGCCGGCGCGCATCGCCGGCGTCTCGCCGGGGTGGCGCTCGGAGAACCACTTGCCGTAGTTGCGCCACACCAGGAACACCCACAGCCTTGCGATCGCA
>CAYQNV010000107.1:0-13112 GCA_964418975.1 uncultured bacterium
TCATTGGTAGATCCTACATGACACCGCAGACATCGCGGTGCGGGATAGAACCCCCTTTCAAACCGTGCGTGCCGATTTCCGGCACACGGCTTACGGATGAGGTTTCAGGGCGGGGCATGCGCGGCATGCCCGGATACTGGATGGTTCCACGCAGGCGATGCAGCCCGAGGGTTTCGAAGTGCTCGCGTGTCCAACCTTCGATCTCGCCCGGTCGCAGGTGCCGCCCCTTGCGCTTCAACATGAAGCCGCGGAGCCGGTCCACGACGTAGCGATCCATCCGGTTGAACTTGCGTGTGGCATTGCCGGTGCGGAAGTAGTTGCCCCAGCCGCGCAGGATCGGGTTCAGGTCACGGACGATCACTCGCATGTCCTTCACGCCGTTCCGGTTGCGTCCAGTGCGCTCCTTCACGCGTTGCTGCACACCCTGCATGCTGCGTTGAGACGGCCAGCGCTGGAGGAAGTAGACGCGACGGCGCTCCTTCTCCCAGATGAGCCCGCTCATGCGTTTGTGCAGATGGCAGCCGAGGAAGTCGAAGCCTTGCCGTCCGCGGCTCAGATCGACCTGCCTCGTCTTATCCGGGTGCAACTCCAGTCCCAGCCGTGTGAGCACTGCTCGCACGCGCTGCTCGGCCTCGTCGCAGGCCACCTTCGTGTCGCACATGACCACGAAGTCGTCCGCGTAGCGAACCAGCAAGCCCAGATGGGCGTACCGGCGTTCCCACGTCGCGTCGAGAGCGTGGAGGTAGATGTTCGACAGCAAGGGTGAGATCACGCCGCCCTGCGGGGTTCCCGCCAGCGCCGTGCGCACCTCGCCCTCGTCCATCACCCCGGCCCGGAGCCACTGCCGCAGCAGCTTGAGCACACGCCGATCCGTGACCCGCTTCGCCACGAGCTTCATCAGCTTCTCGTGGTCAATGCGTCCGAAGTAGTCGCGGATATCCGCGTCGAGCACGTGGTTCCCGCGTTGGCTGCCCCGCAACCGCAGGGCCTCCAGTGCGTCGGTGGCGCTTCTCTTCGGCCGGAACCCGTACGAGCACGGACGGAAGTCCGCCTCGAACACCGGCTCCAGCACCAGTCGCGTCGCCGCCTGCACCACGCGGTCCCGTATCGTCGGGATGCCCAGTGGCCGCTGCTTCCCATCGGCCTTCGGGATGTACCGGCGCCGCACCGCTGCGGGCCGGTACCTGCCTGCGCGCAGGTCGGCGGCGATGGCTTGCAAGAAGCCCTCGACTCCGTCCTGCTCGATGCTGGCGAGGGTTACACCATCGACCCCCGCCGCGCCGCGGTTCCGTCTCACCCGCTTCCATGCTTCGCGCAGGACGTCACCCCTGCACACGCGGTCGTACAGCGCATGGAAGCGTCGTTCCGGTTGCCGCTTGGCCACCGACCACAGCCGTCGTTGGAGTTCTCGCACTTTGTCCATGGGCTTGCGCCCACGGGGGAAGTTGGGTCCGGTCCTGCCGGCCATGCCCTCGCGCTTATCTCCGTCCACGGCACCCTCACCCCAGGGACCCTTCCCTCCGGCCGCGTTGTTCGTCACGGCCATCGCCGGTACTACGGTCCCCTCGGACTCCCGCTGCACACGTCGCACTTTCACCTTCGGCTTATATGCGTCGCTCTGCCCTGACGCGGGCTGTGCAGACGGGTCTCTCCTGTTCCACACCGAGCCTTGTGCACGTGCCGCGCCCCATACCCCGGCAGGACTCGCAGCGGGTACTGCTCCGGACTCCCGCACTGCGAGCATGGCCTTCGCCGCGACATGCTCGACTCGGCTCGGCTCCCGCATTGTTCCTCTGTCGAGGCGGCAGGCTTCACTTGATGTTGCGGCCCGCGCACTTGCTCCCTCCGTAGAGGCTCTTGACGCCCCGCTTCGGCCACGTCGATCTCTCGCCGCGCCGGGGGCCTGCTACCGGACGGTCCGTCTCCTGTCCGGGCGGGACTCACACCCGCTGGTTCGGTGTAGCGGAAGCGACCTCGCGGTCGCTCATCAGGACGCACCATGGAAACGAGAGTAGCGCGGTTATCTGGATTTGTCCGCGACCGGGCTCTGGCCGTTCGAACGCGAAGGCCACAAGGGGCCTTCGGTCGCTATTCCCGGGCCACGCTCACGAGGCGCGGCCTCCGGGAGAGGAGCTGCGGCGGTTCTCGACGCAGAGAGCTGCGCGTCGTCACTCTGCGGCGGCTCCGTTCACCCGCGTGCCGTTCGGACGCGCCGTGCGCTTCCGCCCGGTCGCGCCGGCCTTCGCGACGGTTGCCATCCTCTCCAGCCGCACCGCCGTGCGCTTGTAGGCGGGCGTGTTCACCTTGTTGTCGCGGTGGGGCCCCAGCAGTCGGTTGACGTGTGCGGCCGGCGTGTGAAACGTGGCGAACACCTCACCACGCTTGACGCGTGTGTCGCGCCGCGCCGGCAGCTGCGCCTCGCCCCACGCGCTCACGATACGCAGTTCGTCGCCGTCCGTGACGCCCAAGCGGTCGGCGTCGTCCGGATGCAGGTCCAATGTGTCGATGGGGCGCAAGTCGAAGTTCTTGGTGCGGTCGGTCATGGTGCCGGCGTTGTAGGCGTAGAGCGTGCGGCCGGTCACCAGCAGCAGCGGGAACTCCTTCGTCGGCGGCTCCTGCAGCTCCATCTGCTCGGGGCAGTGGAACGGCGCTCGGTCGCCCAGCGTGAACGTGGACGTATGCAGCCGCACGGTCCCCGGATGGGATTCGTCCGGGCACGGCCACTGGATGCCGCCCTCGCGGTCCATCTTGGGGTACGAGATGCCCGCGCCGGCCGGCCACACCGAGCGCACCTCGTTCCAGATCTCCTCGGCGCTCGTGTAGCCGAAACCCTCGAAGCCCATGAGCTTCGCCACCTCGCACACCGGCACCCAGTCCGCGACGGCCTCGCCCGCGGGCTCGACTGCTTTGCGGATCCTCTGCACGCGGCGCTCGCTGTTCATGAACGTGCCGTCTTTTTCAAAGCTCGCGGCCGCGGGCAGGAACACCGTGCCGATGGCGCGCGCGGTCTCGTTCATGAACAGGTCCTGCACCACCACCATCGGCAGGTTCTCCAGCACCCGCTGCGTGCGCACGATGTCGGCGTGGCTCTGCATGATGTCGTAGCCGATCGCCCACAGCACGTCGAGGTTGCCGGCTTCGGCGGCCTCCACGATCTGCACCGCGTCGAGCCCGCGCTTCTCGGGCAGCTTCACGCCGTAGAACGACTCGAACTGCACGCGCGCCTTCGCATTGCTGATGGGCGTGTAGCCGGTGAAGTAGTTGGGGTCGCAGCCCATGTGCGCCGAGCCCTGCACGTTGTTCTGGCCGCGCAAGGGGTTGATGCCCGCGCCAGGTTTGCCGACGTTGCCGGTCAAGAGCGCCAGGTTGGAGAGCGCCACGATGCCCTCGGTGCCTTGCACGTTCTCGGTGAGCCCCAGGCCATGGAACGAGATGCTGGGGCTGCCGGTGGCGTACATGCGCGCGGCCTGCCGCACCAGTTCCGGCGGCACGCCGGTCATCCTCACGGCCTGCTCGGGCATGTAGCCCTTCAGGAACTCGGCATAAGCCTCGTAGCCTTCGGTGCGCGCGGAGATGAATGAGTCGTCCTGAAGCCCCTCCTCCACGATTACCGCGGCCATGGAATGGAACATGGCCACGTTGGCACCGGGCGTGATGGGCAGGTGAAGATCGGCGATCTGCGCCAGGCCCACCTTGCGCGGGTCGATCACGATCAGCTTGGCGCCGCGGCGCACGGCCTTCCGCAGCCGCGAGCCCACCACCGGGTGCGCCTCGAGCGCGTTGCTGCCCGAGATCAGGATGGTCTGCGTGTAGTCAATGTCCTCGAACGCGCCGGTGGCCGCACCGGTGCCGAACGACATGCGCATGGCCGCCGCGGTGGGCGCGTGGCAGACGCGCGCGCAGCAGTCGATGTTGTGCGTGCCGAGGCCCTTGCGCACGAACTTCTGCGCGACATAGTTCTCCTCGTTCGTGCCGCGCGCGCTCGACAGCATCATCACCTTGTCGGCGCCGCGCTCGCGCACGGTCCTGGCAATCGTGTCGGCGATGTGCGTGAGTGCTTCGTTCCACGACACGCGCCGCCATTCACCGAACCCGTCCTCCGGACGGGCGCCCCGCTCGCGTATCATCGGATAGCGGGCGCGCGCGTCGCTCTGAACGAAACCCCACGCGTAGCGGCCCTTCACACAGGTGTGCCCCAGGTTGGAGCGCCCGTCGGCGGAGGGCAGGACCTGCACCAGCTTCCCGTCCTTTACACCCGCGACGATCTCGCAGCCGACGCCGCAGTAGGCGCAGATCGTCTTGGTCCACTCGGTGGGCCGACCTTGCTCGAGCACGGTGCGGTCGAGGATCGCTCCGGTCGGGCACACGTCGGCGCACGCGCCGCACGACACGCACGAACTGTCGAGCATGCTGGGGCCGTCGGGGTGGACCAGCGTGCGCCAGCCGCGCTGAGCCACCTTCCACACCGACTCCCCCTGGATCTCGTCGCACACCCGCACGCAGCGCATGCAGGCGATGCACTGGTTCATGTCCACGTGCAGGTAGGGGTGCGAGTCGTCCACCAGCGACGGGTCGGGCACGTAGCCGTTGGCCGAGACGCCGTAGCGCGCCATCATCGTGTGGAACGTGGCGGTCGGGTCTGCCGCCACCGCCGCCCCGGGGTAGCGGTGCGCATGCATCTCCATCACGAACTTGCGCGCGCTCTCGAGCTTGGCATCCTCGGTCACGATGTTCATGCCATCGGCGAGTGCCGTGACGCACGCAGCCACTGGTGCGCCGCGGCCATCCAGGTGCACGAGGCACATGCGGCAGGCGCCGCAGTTGGACAGGCGGTCGTGCTGGCAGATGGTCGGCACGTCCGCACCGGCGGCGCGCACGGCGTCGAGGATGGTGGCGCCGTCGCTCTCGACCGGCCTTCCGTCCACGGTCACGCGCTTCATGTCATCTCTCCCGAGAGAAGGACTTGGCGCCTCGCTCAGTCCCGCCCGCCATGGTGGCGAGCAGGCGCGGGCCGCCGGGCACCCGCGGGTGCGGGGCAGCCGCACTGCCCATTGTAGAGGAATTATCGGCCCGCGAAAGCTTCGAGGCGAGCTCGGGTTGCCGCGGGCCGCACGTACCACCGGCGGTCGGCGGTGACCCGGGCGCGGCGGTCCCGCGGCGGAGGACCGCCGGGTGGACCGCTGCTACAGTTGCCGAGTCCCCGGTGAACCTGTGCTCCCGAGCCTCTACGGAGGAGTTCCGATGGCCCCCCGCCCCGCCGGCCGCGCCTTGGTCGCTGCGCTTCTCTGCCTGCTCTCCCTCCCGGCCCAGGCTGCGTTCTCGCCCAGCCCGCCCCCCACCCGCGCCGACATCGTGCGCGACACGCTGCACGGCGTGCCGATCGAGGACCCCTACCGCTGGCTCGAGGAGAAGGACGCGCCCGAGACGCGCACCTGGGTCAAGGCGCAGATGGCGTACACGCAGGAACTTCTGGGCAAGGTCCCCGGCCGAGACGAGACGCTGGCGATCCTCGCGCGACATCACAAGGTGGACACGCGCGGACTTCCGACGGTGCGTGGCAAGCGGTTGTTCTTCAGCGCGCGCGCCGTGAGCCAGCAGCAGGCCGTGCTCGTCATGCGCGAGAGCGCGGAAGGTCAAGACATCGTGCTGGTGGACCCCAATCCCATGTCGAGCGACCACACCACCAGCGTCTCGCTTATCACCGTGTCGCGCGACGGCAAGCTGTTGGTGTACGGGCTTCGCAAGGGCGGCGAGGACGAGGTGGAGCTGCGCGTGTTCGACGTGGACCAGAGGAAGGACGTGCCCGGCGGGCTGCCCAAGGGTCGCTACTTCACGGTCAGCTTCGACAAGCAGAAGACCGGCTTCTGGTATTCGCGTTACTCGACCGACGGCAGCCGCGTGCGATTCCACAAGTTGGCGGACGACCCGGCCCGGGATGCGGTCGTGTTCGGCGAGGGGCTCGGCGCCGCCGAGATCCCGTACGCGTTCCTGAGCGAGAACGGCCGCTGGCTCATGCTCGGCGTGGCGGTCGGTTCGGCGGGGAGCGACACGCGGCTCTACTTGAAGAACGTCGAGACGAACGGTCCGATCGTGACCGTGGCCGACACGCTCAAGTGCACGCTCAACTTCGACATGGCCGGCGACCGGTTGGTGATCGCCACAAACTGGCGCGCGCCGAACCAACGCGTCGTCGTGGCCGAGGCGAAGCAGCCGCAGCCGGCGAACTGGCAGGAGATCGTGCCGGAATCTCCCGACGCCGTCATCGAGGACGTGACCCTCGCGGGCGGCCGCCTCTACCTGGCGGTGCTGCAGAATGTTACCAGCAAGCTGCGCGTCTACAGCTTGGACGGCACCGCCGGCGGCGAAGTGCCGCTGCCGGGGCTCGGCACCACCGATGGCATGAGCGGCGAGTGGGCCGGCAGGGAGGGCTACTTCCGGTTCTCGTCATTCAACCGCCCGCCCACCCTCTACCGCTACGACTTCACGTCCGGCAACGCCGTCCCCTGGTGGCGATCCTCGGACCCGTTCGATCCCGAATCGTTCGACGTCCGGCAGCTCAGCATCAAGAGCACGAACGGTGCTCGGGTCCCATTCTTCGTGGTCGCGCGGAAGGGCGTCGAGTTCAATGGTCGGAACAAGGTGCTCCTGCACGGATATGGCGGCTTCAATGTGGCGATCAAGCCCGTGTTCTCACCGTTCGTGGCTTCGTGGCTGGAGTTGGGCGGCGTGTACGTGAGCGCCAACCTGCGCGGCGGGAACGAGTTCGGCGAGACATGGCACCGAGACGGTATGCTCGACAAGAAGCAGCATACGTTTGACGACTTCCTGAACGTGACGCAGTTGATCCTGACGCGCGGCTATTGCCTGCGCCAGGGGCTGGGGATCCTCGGCGACAGTAACGGCGGTCTGCTGGTGGGAGCGGCCATGACGCAGCGACCCGATCTCTACGGCGCCGTGGTCTGCCAGGTGCCGTTGCTCGACATGCTGCGCTACCACCGTTTCCTGGTGGCACGATTCTGGGTGCCCGAGTACGGCTCGTCCGAGAAGTCCGAGCAGTTCGACTGGCTGCGGGGCTACTCGCCTTACCACCGCGTCAAGGCGGGGGTCGCCTACCCGTCGGTCATGTTCGAGACGGGTGACTCCGACACGCGCGTGGACCCATTGCACGCACGCAAGATGGCGGCACTCTTGCAGTCGCAGGGCGGCGAGAATCCGGTGCTGCTCCACTACGATCTGTCGTCCGGCCACGCCGGCGGCAAGAGCGTGGACCAAGCCATGCAGGACTCCGCCGACCGCCTGCAGTTCCTGCGCTGGCGGCTGGGCATGGTGGCGCCGAAGCCGTAAGCCTGCGGGGAGGCGTGGGATGCGTTGCGGGCGGGCGCCTGACTTGCCCAGGTCGGGAGGCTGGCCGCATGCTCGGCGGCTCATGACCTGGTCCCGTCGAAGCTTCCTGCGCACGTCGTTGCTCGGTTCCACGGCGTTGTTTACACCCGACGGTGTGGACGCGGCGCTCGCAGCGATCGCCCGCGGCCCGCGGCTCGCCTCTGGAGGCTTCGGGCCGCTGCGCCCAGACCCGGCCGGGCTGCTCGATCTGCCCGCGGGATTCCAGTATCGGTTGCTGTCGCCGGGCGGCCCCGAGCAGGAGCGCCAGGGCGATTCCCGCCTCGCCTCGACACTCGGAGACGGCACGCCCACGCCGGGGATGCACGACGGCATGGCCGCGTTCGCGGGCCCCGGCGGCGTCACCATCCTCGTGCGGAATCACGAGTTGAACGTTGGCGACGAACCGTTCGTGGATCCGGAGCGGCGGCGTCCGTACGACGCCAAAGTGGGCGGCGGCACCACGACGCTGTGGGTGGACGGCGACCGCAATCTGGTCAAGTCGTTCGCGAGCCTCTCGGGCACGTTGCGCAATTGCGCAGGTGGCGCCACGCCGTGGAACTCCTGGCTCACCGCCGAGGAGTCCGCGTACCTTCCCGGGCCGCGCGATGCGAAGAACGCCGACCTGCGCCCCGAGGTCAACGAGCGTCACGGCTACATCTTCGAGGTGGACGCCACGAGTGACTCGCTCGTGGAACCCATTCCCATCAAGGCGATGGGCCGCTTCCGACACGAGGCGGTCGCCGTGGACCCGCGCACGGGGTTCGCCTACTTGACCGAGGATCGCGACGACAGCCTGCTCTATCGCTACCGCCCCGACGCGGTGCTGCGCGGTAATGCGCCATCTGCTTTGCGCGTGGGAGATTACGCGCGCGGTGGCGTGCTCGAGGCGCTGCGCGTGACAACGCGACCGCGACTCATCACGAACAATCACGAGAACCCGGTCGCAATCAAGCTGGGTGAGTCGCTCGAAGTGGACTGGGTGCGAATCGAGAACGTGGACCCCGACATGGACATGGAGCGCGTCGCGGGCCTCACGCGTCGCGAGCGCGCGGCACCAACCTCCACGCGCGCACAGGGTTTCGCGAACGGCTGTGCGAGATTCGCGCGCACCGAAGGCATCGCGTACGCGAATGGCAGCGTGTATTTCTGCTGCACGAACGGCGGCCCGAAGGAGCTGGGACAGGTGTTCCGCATCATCCTGCAATCGCAGCGGTTGTCGCTCGTGGTGCAGCCGGACGATCTCGCGCAGCTCGATGGCCCCGACAATCTGTGTGTGGCGCCGTTCGGCGATCTCGTGGTGTGCGAGGACAGCGGCTCGCGGCGCGAGAACTTCGTGGTGGGCATCACGCCGCGTGGCCGCCTCTACCGGATCGCGCGCAACGCGCATCCGGGGAGGCGCGAGCTCGCTGGCGCGTGCTTCTCTCCCGATGGGAGCACGCTGTTCGTCAACGTGCAGCAACCCGGCATGACGTTCGCGATCTGGGGACCGTGGAGCTCACGCCGCGCGTGACGCGTGAGCCGCGCGACCGCTCGCGGCGCGTGCGTGCGGTGTCCAGCAAAAAATTCACCGCGACTTGTGCGGAAATTTTCGCTCTTGTCTGCGCGTGCCTCGCGTGGGATAACCCAACCTCGCCATGAGGGCGGTGCCGCCTCAGTTGCGTTCCCGTCATCACTCCCGGCGAACCATCGTCATCCCCCGATCCACTCAGTCCAGCCAAGCCGGCCTCACGTCGAGGCGCATTCCATCCCCGGAGGCCGGCCCGGCAGGACGCACATCGCGAAGCTGGGTCTCACCCCGATGCTTCCAGGACCAGGGAGGTCCACTTATGTCGCAGATGCTTTCCCCGGAGAAAAGCACCTCCCCCGGCGGTTCCTCGAACGCGCCAACGCAAGCCGGAGTTCATGTCGCTCGCCGCTTCACGTCGCCGGGTCGTGATCCGTTCGACGAGGTGAAGTGGGAGAAGCGGCGCACCGTCATCGCGAACCCGGATGGCTCGACGGTGTTCGCGATGGAAGGCGTCGAAGTGCCCGCGGAGTGGTCGCAGCTCGCCACCGACATCGTGGTGAGCAAGTACTTCCGCAAGGCCGGCGTGCCCGGCCAGCCCGGCCACGAGACAAGCGTGCGCCAGGTCGTGAACCGGCTCGCGCACACCATCCGCGTGGCCGGCGAACAACAGGGCGGCTACTTCGCCGGCCTCGAGGACGCCGATGCGTTCGAGGCGGAGTTGGCCTACATGCTCGTGCGCCAGATTGGCGCGTTCAACTCGCCGGTGTGGTTCAACTGCGGGCTCTACCACGAGTACGGCATCGGCGGCTCGGGCGGCAGCTACGCCGTGGACCTCGCCACGAACACCGTGCAGAGCACGACGGACTCGTACTCGCGGCCCCAGGTGTCGGCGTGCTTCATCCAGTCGGTGACGGACGACCTCATGTCCATCTTCGAGCTGGTGAAGAACGAGGCGCGTGTCTTCAAGTACGGCTCCGGCACGGGCACGAATTTTTCCAAGCTGCGCGGTCGCATGGAGAAGTTGTCGGGCGGCGGCACGTCGTCCGGCCTGATGAGCTTCCTCGAGGTGCTCGATCGCGGCGCCGGCGCCACCAAGTCCGGCGGCACGACACGGCGCGCGGCCAAGATGGTCGTGCTCGATATGGACCACCCCGAGATCGTGGACTTCATCCACTGGAAGGTTCGCGAGGAGCGCAAGGTCGCCGCCCTCGTGGCCGCGGGCTATTCGTCGGACTTCAACGGCGAGGCGTACGCCACCGTGGCCGGGCAGAACTCGAACAACTCCATCCGCGTGCCGGACTCGTTCATGGACGCGGTCGAGAAAGACGGCACCTGGCAGACGCGCCTGCGCACCAACGGCGAGGTGTACGAGACGTACCAGGCGCGCAAGCTGTGGCGCGACGTCGCCGACGCCGCGTGGGCGTGCGCCGACCCCGGCGTGCAGTTCGACGACACGATCCAGAAGTGGCACACGTGCAAGAGCACGGACCGTATCAACGCCACGAATCCGTGTGTGACCGGCGACACGCTCGTGGCGACTGCCGATGGTTGGAAGCGCATCGATGCGCTGGTGGGCAAGGCCGCGCGCATCATCGGCGCTGATGGGCAGCCGCACTGGGTGGAGAAGATCTTCCCCACGGGCCGCAAGCAGGTCTTCCGCCTGCGAACGAAAGCAGGCTACGAAGTGCGCATCACCGAGGACCACAAAATCCTCACGCTCGACCGCGGCGACGTGGCGGTGAAGGAGCTGAAAGCAGGCGAGAAAATCGGATTGGCAGGCGCTGGCTTCGGCCGCCGCGCGTTGAACCCGAGGCTCGCGCTCGGAATCGGCGTGGCGGTTGGCGACGGGTGTCTGGCGCGCGCGCTTCACGGTGAGCGGGTCCAGGAAATGATCGTCCTCACCATGTCGGCCGAAGAGATCGGCGTTCTGCAGAGCGTAGCCGGCGAGGTGAACGAGCAGAAACATATGCTCCGCGTCGCAGGCTCCGCCGGTCGACCCGACGACGTGCATGTGAGCCCGCGCAATGGACGCGGCAGCGGGTCGCGCCTGACGTTTTCGTCCCAGCCCGTCGTCGATCTATTCAAGGAGTTCGCCGTTCTCGATCAGGGCAGTGAGGGCAAGTGCTTCACGACCGCGGTGTACGACCTCGACCGGACGACGATCGCCGCGTTGCTTCGCGGGCTTTTCACCGCCGACGGCACGGTTGCCGACTACGCGGCCAAGAGCCAGTACGTGGCCCTGGACTCCTGCTCGCTCGAACTTCTCAAGCAGGTACAGGTGCTGCTGCTCGGCTTTGGCATCAAGGCCAAGCTCTACAGGAATCGCCGTGCCGGCAAGTTGGTCTCAATGCTTCCGGACGGCCGTGGTGGCGAGCGAGAGTTTGCCGTGCGAGAGATGCACTCTCTGCGGATCAGCCGCACGTCGCGCCTGCTTTTCGAGCGCGAGATCGGCTTCGACCCGGAGAGCCCGAAGCGCGTGGCGCTCATGGCTCTCAATGAGAGCACGTTGGCTTACCTCGACGACTTCGCTGATGAGGTCGAATTGGTGGAGCCCCTCGGCGAGGAGGACGTCTTCGACCTCACCGAACCCGTCACCAGCCACTTCGTGGCCAATGGCTTGGTGGTTCACAACTGCTCCGAGTTCGTGTTCCTGGACGACACCGCCTGCAACCTGGCGTCCATCAACTTGATGAAGTTCCGCCGCGAGGACGGCTCGTTCGACGTGGAAGGCTACCGCCACGCGAATCGCGTGTTCTTCCTGGCGCAGGAGATCCTGGTGTCGTTCGCTTCGTACCCGACCGAGCGCATCGCGCGGAACTCCGACGACTACCGCCCGCTGGGCCTGGGCTACGCCAACCTCGGCACGCTGCTCATGGTCGAGGGCCTCCCCTACGATAGCGACGCGGCGCGCAGCTACGCCGCGTGCGTGACCGCCATGATGACCGGCGAGGCGTACGCTCTGTCGGCCGAGATGGCCGCCAGCAAGGGCACGTTCCGCGGCTTCGAGCAGAACCGCGACAGCATGCTCGGCGTGATGCGCCTGCACCGCGAGGCGGCGCGCGCCATCGACCCGGCGCTGGCCCCGCGCGACATGCGCGCTGCGGCGATCGAGGCGTGGGACCGTGCGGTCGCCTACGGCGGCCTGCACGGCTACCGCAACTCGCAGGCCACGGTCCTGGCGCCCACCGGCACCCTCGGGCTGCTCATGGACTGCGACACCACCGGAGTCGAGCCCGACTTCGCGCTGGTCAAGTTCAAGAAGCTGGCGGGCGGCGGCTACTTCAAGATCGTCAACCAGTCGGTGCCGAAGGCGTTGCACCGGCTGGGCTACGACGCCCAGGAGATGGAGCGCATCGTCCGCTACGCCGTGGGCTACGGCACGCTGCAGGGCGCGCCGCACATCAACGACTCCTCGCTGCACACGAAGGGCTTCACCGATCCCGAGCTGCTCGCCATCGAGAAGTCGCTCCCCAACGTGCTCGACATCCGCCAGGCGTTCGGCCGCGGCATGTTGTCCGACGACACGCTCACGCGCCTCGGCGTGAGCATGGCGGAGCGCGAGAAGCCGGGCTTCAACGCGCTGCCGTTTCTGGGCTTCACAGACGGCCAGATCGAGGAGGCGAACCTGTACGTGTGCGGCACGCAGACGGTGGAGGGCGCGCCCGGCTTGAAGCCCGAGCACCTTCCCGTGTTCGACTGCGCGAATCGCTGCGGGGCGCGCGGCACGCGCTTCATCCGCCCTATGGGCCATGTGCGCATGATGAGCGCGGCCCAGCCGTTCATCTCGGGCGCCATCAGCAAGACCGTGAACCTGCCGAACGAGGCCACGGTGGCCGACGTGGAGCAGATCTACGCCGAGTCGTGGAAGCTGGGGTTGAAGGCGGTGGCGCTCTACCGCGACGGTTGCAAGCTGTCGCAGCCACTCGCCTCGGGCTCCAAGAAGAAGACGGAGGACCCCGCGACCGCCACCACCGAGGGCGCCGCACCCGCCAAGCTGCACCGCCGCCGGCTGCCGCGCCGCCGCCATGGCTTCACGCAGGAGGCACGCATCGCCGGCCACAAGGTGTTCCTGCGCACCGGGGAGTACGAGGACGGCGGGCTGGGCGAGATCTTCATCGACATGCACAAGGAGGGCGCGGCGTTCCGCAGCATGATGAATTGCTTCGCCATCTCCGTGAGCATGGGGCTCCAGTACGGCGTGCCGCTCGAGGACCTGGTGGAC
>CAYQNV010000108.1:0-4963 GCA_964418975.1 uncultured bacterium
TGGGGACCTTCAACAACGTCATGGGGGTCGTGCTGCTGGTGGGACTTCTGGTCACCAGCATCTCGCTGTTCGTCGGCGCGGTGGGCGTCATGAACATCATGCTTGTGTCCGTCACCGAGCGGACTCGCGAGATCGGCATCCGCAAGGCGATCGGCGCGACCCGCCGCAGCATCCTGCTACAGTTCCTGTTCGAGTCGTCCGCCATCTGCCTGCTCGGCGGAACGATCGGCATCGCCCTCGCCGCGGTCGTGACCGCCATTCTGAACGCCACGGTCATGCCAGCGAGCCTGTCGCTGCCGATCCTCGGCATCGCGGTCCTGGTGTCGATCCTCGTTGGCGTGGTCGCCGGCGTGGCGCCCGCCTACCGCGGGGCCCGCCTGGATCCCATCGAAGCGCTTCGGCACGAGTGAGCCGGGGAAGGCGACAGCGTGAACCCACGTGACGTGCTGGCGATGTCGCTCGGCTGCATATTGGCCAACAAGCTCCGCAGCGTGCTGACGCTGGTGGGCATCGTCGCCGGCGTCGCCTCGATCATCGCGGTGATGACGGCGATCGCGCTGGTCCAAGCCACGATCGAGCATGAGATGAGCGTGCTCGGCGCTCAGACCTTTCAGGTCCAGAAGTGGCCGGCGGGCGGCTTCGCGTCGGACGCGGAACGGCGGAAGGCGATGCGCCGGCCGCCGTTGACGCTGGCGAATGCCGACGCCATCCGCGGGCAGGTCCCGACCGTGGACCTCGTGGGCTCGGAGATCTGGGACTTCGGCTTCGTGGTGCAATATCGTGGCGAGACCACCAACCCCAACATCTCGATCGTGGGTGGCACGCCCGAATACCCGCCCAACAACACGCACTATGTCGGACTCGGCCGGAACCTCTCGCCCATGGACGTGCGAGGAGCCGCCACAGTGGTGGTCATCGGCCACGCCATCGCGGGGAAGTTGTTTCCGTTTGTGGACCCGATCGGGCGCGACGTCCTGGTGGACCATCGCAAGTACCAGGTGGTCGGCGTGTTCGACGAGAAGAAGTCGGCGTTTGGCGGGAGTTTCGACAACTACGTGCTTATGCCGGTCACGACGTTCCTGAACATCTACGGGCTCACTGACCGCGAGGGCAACGGGCGCTCGGTCAACATCACGGTGCGGGCGAAGACTCCCGAGCTGATGAACGAGTCGATCGATAAGACGCGCCAGATCCTTCGCGCCCAGCGCGGCGTCAAGCCGGGCGAAGACGACAACTTCGACTTCTACAACAGCGCCAGCCTGATCACCGAGTTCAACAAGATGAGCATGGGGGTCAAGCTTGCGGGCTTCATCATCGGCATCATCGCGCTGGTCGTGGCGGGCATCGGGATCATGAACATCATGCTCGTTGCCGTGACGGAGCGCACCCGCGA
Source organism: uncultured bacterium (assembly GCA_964418975.1). Taxonomy (GTDB): domain Bacteria; phylum Eisenbacteria; class RBG-16-71-46; order RBG-16-71-46; family RBG-16-71-46; genus JAIOPA01. The sequence goes on from CAYQNV010000108.1 coordinate 1,394, forward strand.
GATCGGCCTGCGCAAGGCCCTCGGCGCGCGCTCCGCCACCATCCGAACGCAGTTCCTGCTGGAGGCCGTCGTGCTCTGCAACATCGGCGGTGTGGTGGGGGTGCTGGTCGGCTTCGCGCTCGGCAACGTCGTCGCGCTGTTCACGAAATTCCAGCCGCGCGTCCCGCTGGAGTGGGCGGTCATCGGGCTGTTGTTCTGCTCGGCTGTAGGAGTTGCGTTCGGCATGCTGCCCGCGATCCGGGCCTCGAAGCTCGATCCGATCGAGGCGCTAAGGTACGAATAGGCGGCGCGGGCCGACTCCGAGTGTCTGCCTCCACAAGAAATGATTTCCGCAGCGCCGCGACCACCCACGCGCATGACTGCGAGGACGGGGGTGATCGGGCCGAAACCGCACTCGCACGGTCGCCGATCAACCGCAGTCCTCACCCGTTCACCGAGACGGGGCAACTCCAAGCCGCGAGAGTCCCGGGCGAACCGATTGACACTTCCGGTCGCCCGCTCCTAGCGTGCAATGGTCAAGATCCGCTCGAGCGCCCGCGCGACTCTCGTCCGCAGGCGTCAACTGCCGCTCACCCGGGGCCCCCTGGAATGGAACGCGTCGGCATCCTCGGCCTGCCGCAGTCGGGCAAGACCACCTTGTTCGAGATCCTGGTGCAGGGTGCGGGAGCGCAGGCGGCCGCGACCTCCGGCCGCGAACTGGTGGCCGTCATCGTCGTTCCCGATGAGCGCGTCGACCGGTTGGCCGCGCTCTACAAGCCGAAGAAGATCACCCACGCTCGCATCCAGTTCGTGGACACGGTCGCGGTCGCGCAGACCAGCGCCCGTGCCGCCGCGCGCGGACCGGACCTGTTCGCTGGCGTGCGGAATTGTGACGCGCTGTTGGGCGTGGTACGCGGGTTCGAGAACCCGGCGGTGCCGGGCACGGCCGGCGTGGATCCCGCGCGCGACCTGCGCCACCTCGAGAGCGAGCTCATCCTCAACGACTTGGCGATCGTCGAGTCGCGGCTCGACAAGCTGGCCCGTGAACTCCGCGTCGGCCGCAAGGAAGGCGAGCGCGAGCACGCGTTGCTGGTCCGCCTCAAGGCCGGGCTTGAGGCCGAGCGGCCGCTGCGCGGCGAGACGTTCGACAAGGAGGAGACGAAGCTGCTGCGTGGGTTCCAGTTCCTGACCCTCAAGCCACTGCTGGTGGTGGTGAACCAGGGCGAGGGTGAGGCATACCCGTTACCGGCTGCCGCGGCGCACACGCTGGTGATCGGGCTTTCCGCCCATCTCGAGCGCGAGGTAGTGGGGCTGCCGTCCGAGGAGCGTGACGCGTTCCGGCGCGAGCTGGGCATCGACCAAGATGGGCTGTCGCTGGTCATCCGCGCCTGCTATCGGCTGTTGGGCCTCATCTCGTTCTTCACCGTCGGTCCTGACGAGGTGCGCGCGTGGACGCTTCGTCAGGGCGAGCGCTCGGTCGATGCTGCGGGTGAGATCCACACGGACCTGGCGAAGGGCTTTATCCGCGCCGAGGTCGTCCCGTGCGCGCGGCTGTTGGAGGCCGGATCGGAAGCGGCCGCCCGCGAGCGTGGCTGGACGCGACTCGAGGGCCGAGACTACGTGGTGCAGGATGCGGACTGTCTCGAGATCCGATTCAACAAGTGAGCAGGTTTCGACCGGTGCAGGTTCGGATCCCGCCTCCACCGACGGAGCGTCGTACATCCGCACGCGCGTGGCAGGCGTTTAGCGGCAGCTACATGCTCTGTCGCAGCATGGTGGATGGCGCCACGGCCGAGCAGCGCGCGTGGAGGATCTACTCCGCGAAGATCCGGCGAGGCGCTTGAGTATTCCCGTGCTCTTTCCCGAACTGGGCCTGCGAGTCGAACTGGTCGCGGCCCTGGACAAGCAACTGATCACTGAGCCGACGCCCATTCAGGCCATGGCGCTGCCCGTGTTGCTGGCCGGCAAGGACGCGTACCTGAACGCCGAAACCGGAACCGGTAAGACGCTCGCCTATCTGCTTCCGATCTTCTGCCGGCTCGACCCCGAGCACCCGGGACCGCAGTTCGTGATCGTCGCGCCCACGCACGAGCTTGCGATTCAGATCCAACGCCAGTGTTCCGACCTCGCGCAGAATGCCGGCTGGCCGATTCGCTCGCTACTTCTGATCGGCGGCACTTCGCTTGATCGTCAGATCGAAAAGCTCAAGCAGAAACCGCACGTCGTGGTCGGCTCGCCGGGTCGCATCCTCGAGCTGATCGACAAAGGCAAGCTGAAGACGAAAAGGATCCGGGGCGTGGTGATCGACGAGGCGGACCGCTTGCTGCTCCACGAGAGCTTGTCCGCCGTCCGTGGGATCATCGATGCGGCGCCTCCCGGGCGGCAGCTGATCTTCGCGTCGGCCACGGAACAATGGGAGAGCGCGGAGGCCATCGCGACGCTCGCGCCCGATCTGATCCGGCTGCGAGCTGGCGCCGCGGCGGTGAACGAGAACATCGAGCATCACTACGTGGTCTGCGAAGAGCGCGACAAGCCTGAGCTGCTGAGGAAGCTCTTGCACGCGCTCCAGCCCGAGCGCTCGCTCGTGTTCGTGCACCGCAACGAAATGGCGAGGAACCTCACCGCGAAGCTGGCTCATCACCACGTTTCGGTCGCGGAACTCCATGCCGCCGGCGACAAGCGGGAACGCAAGCAGGCGATGGACGACTTCCGCAGCGCCCAGGTTCGCGTGCTCGTCGCCTCCGATGTGGCCGCGCGGGGGCTCGACATCCACGGCGTCACCCACATCTTCAACCTCGACGCTCCAACACAGAGCCAAGCCTATCTGCATCGCGTCGGCCGCACGGCCCGGGCCGGTGCGAAAGGGCAGGCGGTCACGTTGATGACCGCAGACGAGGCCCATCTGGTCCGCCGCTACGAGGCCGAGCTGGGAATCGTCCTCAAACACGTGCGGCTGCGCGAGGGTCGGGTGATGTCCGCGGACGAGCGCCAGCCCTCCGCGAGGATCGATCAGCCTCTGCGCTCGGCCACGAAGCGCAGGTAGATCTCCTCGACCTTCTGTCGCGCCCGAGGGGCTTTGCGAAGGTATTTGAGCGCCGAGGTCAGGCTGGGATCGACCAGGAAGCATCGAAGTGGCACGTCCCGCGCCATGCCCTCCCAGCCGAATCGATCGACCATCTGCTGAAGCATCATCTCGAGAGTGACGCCATGCAGGGGGTTGTTCGGCTGCGCTGCGGTCATGACTTCGGACTTCCTCTCGCTGGGTGCGGCTGTGCCAGACCGATCTGCGCCCGGCGCTCGCCGACTCGGGCAGTGTACGTCCTGTGTGGCCAAGGGTGGTCGTGCATTCAGCATCCAGGTTGGTCGCGAGTGGTTCGCGGACGGTTTGGGAACAGCCGGGGGCCGTCTTCAACTGCGCAAGATGGCAAGCGATCCTCGCGCAGCTCCATGCCGGAGTCCGGTGGCACGGCCCGCGTCAGCCCCGTTCCCGGGCCAGCGCCGCACGGGCGGCATCCGGGTCCGCGATCAGCTTGCCGCCGCGTACCGTCGCCCCGATCAGGATCGCCGCACTCACGAGGACGATGTTCTTGA
>CAYQNV010000109.1:0-39688 GCA_964418975.1 uncultured bacterium
GCCGCATCCGTGTTCACGACGCCATCACTGACCCGCACCGTGAACGGGTAGCTCGCCGGGCCCTGCGCTTCGCTCGGCGTCCAGGTGAATACGCCCGTGCCGGGGGCGATGCTTGCGCCGCTCGGCGCGCCCACCAGCGAAAACGTCAGCGTCTGCGCCGGAACATCGGCGTCGGTGGCGCTCGCCGTGAACGTGTAGGCCGCCAGCTCGGGGATCGTCGCCGTGGCCGGGACGTCCGCCAGCACCGGCGCCACGTTCACCTCGGCGACGTGCACCACGACGGTCTCGGAATCCGAGAGCGCCGGGGCCCCGTCGTCGAACACGCGGATGGTGATCGAGTGGTCGCCGGGGCCATGTGGCTCGTCGGGTGTCCATCCGAATGAGCCCGTGGCCGGGTCGATGGTGGCCCCGCCAGGAGCGCCCGGCGCGAGCGAGAACGTGAGTCCCTGTGCCAGGAGGTTCGCGTCCGTCGCGGAGGCGGTGAACGCGAGCGCGACCCCTTCGTTCACACTGCGATCGCCGATGGCGGCCAGCACGGGCGTCACATTCAGTTCACGGATCTCGAACACCGCGTCGCTCGCGTCGCTCGTGCGGTTGCCTCCCGCGTCGATGGCCGTGACGCGCACACGTGCCGTCGTCGAGCGCGTGTCGGGCACCGTCCAGTCGTAGGAGCCCGAGTTCGCGAGCTGGGCGGCCACGACATAGGGCCAGGTCGCTCCGTCATCCGTTGAGTACTCGACGGCCACCGAGTCCACGCCACCGCCAACGTCGCCGGCGGTCCAAGCGATGGCCTGCGTGGTCCCGATGGTCCACACCTCGCCGCCGTTCGGCGCGGAGACCGAGACGCTGGGCGGCGTGTTGTCCACGGACACGCTCGCCGGCGTCCCGGCCAGCGCCAAGAGCGACGCATTCGCGCAGTCGCGCAGCTTGAGGCTGTCGAGCGTGACTGTCGCGGTGGCGGAGGGCAGCGCGCTCTTCACCGCGATGTCGAATAGTCGGCCCGTGGCGCTCGTTGGGCCGCAGGTCGTGCCGAGGATCACGCCGTCCACTGTGTAGCTCCCAGCGCCCAGGTCCGTGACACGGAAGATCGTGCTCGCGAACGAGTTGAGGAACGTGCCCTCGGTGATGCTCGCGGTGCCCGCGCACAACTCGAGCCCCGGCGACAGCGTGAACGACACGCTGAAGCCGCGAACGGGCTCACTGGTCGGGCGGCTGATGTCCACCGGTACGATCACGCACGGATACACGATTGAAACAGGCGTGGCCGGGGCTCCGGCGGTGATCGATGCACCCTGGCTGAATGACACGCTGAGGGTGTGCGCCGCCGCGACGTTCATGAACGTGTAGCTGGCGGGCACGCCCACCGAGACGCCGTCCACGAGAACGTCCGCCACCTGATACCCCGGGTCCGGTGTAATCGTGAATGTCGTGTCGGCGCCATGCGTGATGCTCACTAGGCCGGACGGCGAGATGGTCCCGTTCGCCCCGGCCAAAGCGGTGATGTTGTAGGTGTTGATCTCAAACGACGCAACTAATGTGCGGTCCGCGGTGAGCGTCGAAAACGTGTAGCTGGTCACAGCTCCCACCGAGATGCCGTCCACGAGCACGTCGGCCACGTGGTAGCCGGCGGCCGGCGTGATCGAGTACGTAGGCGTGGAGCCGTAGAGGTAGGAGGTGCTCCCCAGCGGAGATACGGCCCCGTTCGCGCCAGCGCTCGCGACCACGCCCACGAAGCGCGACTCGCCCACGGCGAAGTCACTGAACGAGGTGAGTCCTGTGGCCTGCGTGCTCGTGGCGGTCCGGGCGCCCGTTGCCGGGAACGACCAGTTTGGCGTGTCGTACTTCCGCACCACGAATGCCGCCGGATCCGCGCCGGCGTCCATCTCGCTCGCGGGGAAGCCCACGGTCACGGCACAGCTGTCGAACACGACGCCGCTCTGGGCGAGTGAGTACCAGCGATTCACCGACTGTGTGGGATCCAGGCCCGAGCCGGCGACGAGCGGGTGTTCGCCCGCCGTGCTGGCAGCGGCGACGCGTCCCGCAACTGCGACGTTGCCGAACGACACGGATACGGGCGTCTCGTCCGTGGCCGAGCCGATCTCGAAGTTCGCGCTGACTCCGGGGCCGGCCGCGACGGACTTCTCGAGCCGGCCGACCACGCGCCCGGTCGTGCGGCTGAGCGTGGCCCCCACGTCGAGCCCCAGCGTGCTCGCCCCGGTGACGATGTTCGCGGCCCCGATCGCCAGCGAGCCTCCCCCGCCGAGAGTGACGGTGTGCCCGAGCCCGCCGAGCGCGAGCCCAGCCGGGTTCGTGACCTGGGCCGCGACGCCCGCCAGGACCGTGGCGCTGGAGTCGAGCGTCACGATCTGGGGCCCGCTGCCGGCGAGAACGAGCGTGTTGTTGCCGGTAGCGTTTACTAGGGGCTGCACTGCCGCGCGGCTGGTGCTGGTGACGTCGCCGAGCAGCGTGACGGTGCTGGACTTAGACGCCGTGCCGCCAAAGCCGCCGCCGGACTGGGTGCTGTCGCGGGGGGCGATCTGAATGCTGCCGGTGACGGTCACGTTCGTCGTCCCGGTCTCGCTCATCCGCAGGGTCCCGCCCGCGGTGCCGCCGCCGGCGGTGCCGCCCAGTGTCACATTGCGGAACGTGTAGTTCACGCTGCCCGAGGCGTTCAGGTCGAGCGGGAAGTTCGATTCGCTGAAGTTGAGCTTCAAGTCGCCGAAGTTGGTGCCGTCCGGGGCCTGCACGTTCGAGTCGAACGCGCCCGCCTCATAAGAGAACCCACCCGACCCGGACGATACGAACGCGCCCTGCACCACGACGTTCGCGTATTGCGACGTGGCGAACGAGATGAGCGAGCCGCCGTCAGCAAACGTGGTGCCGGTGCCGACGAAGATCACACCGTTTGTGAGCGCAAAGCCCGAGCCACCCGTGAAGGTCTTGCTCCCGCTGAGCGTCTTGGTTCCGCTCCCGGACGTGCGGAGCATGGAGGACGCCGGGTGATTCGTGGAGTTCACGACCTGGTCGCCGAACGCCGCGTACTCGACGGTCGAGCCCTCGAGGTACGTGTTCGAGCCGGTCGTGAGCACCGTGGCGCCCAATCCCGCGGCGTTGTTCACCGTGGTGGACAGCGTGCCCTCGAGGCGCAAGAGCCCGGCGCCCCCGATCGTATATTCGGTGGCATCGAGCCGGCCGCGCACGCTGAAGGTCTGGCCGGAGGCCATAGTGACGTTTTCAGCGAGCGAGTAGCTCCCCGCAGTCTCAACGGTCACGGGCATCGGAATGGTGGTGATCGGCGTGGCGGAACTCTCGCCGCCGATGCCTACCATCGTCCGCAGTGGATCCTCGGTGGTGAGGCTGGCGAACGAGGCCGGGTTCCGGATGATGGTGGCGTCGTCCAGTTCGATCACGATGCGTTCCTCGGGGTCCGCCGCGGAGAACAGCCGCGCGACTTCGGTCCGCTCCTTCTGGTAGGTGTGCTCCAAGCGGAGCCGCGGCTTGCCCCCCGCGGAATCCGGCAGCCATACGCCATTGGCCGGATCGGTGCGAAGTTCGTGGCGCCGCATCGGCGGAACGGGGATGACCCGCGCACTGGCGTCGCCGGCCATGAGGCTCGTGATGCCACCCCCCGCGCCGCTGATGGTGCGCCCGGAGCCGCGCAGGTCGACACGTATGCTGGTGACGCCCGTACCTCCCGCGATTCCCGAGTAACCGAAGCTGCCGAACACCGAGAAGCGGGTCTCATTGCTCGCCGTGAGCGCGACCTGGGCGGTGCTCTCGACCGTGAAGTTGTTGGCGATCGAGTGGGGGATGTCGACCTCGAACCGCTTGGGCTTCCCGGCGCCGCCATTGCGGAGGACGAGGTTGTTATGCACAACCCCGGCACTGATGGTCTGCGTATTGTCCCCGGAAACGAGCGTCGTGCCCGTGCCGGCGTTGAACAGGCCGGCCGTGCGCGTGAAGTTGGCCTTGACCTCGAGCGTGCCGTTGCCCAGGGACAGGCTGCCACCGGAGAGCGTGAAGTTGCCCGTGGAGACCATGCTGCCGCCCGCCGTGATGGACGCGGCCACGCCCGAGAGCGCGAGCGCCCCGGTGGCCGTTAACGCACCAGCCCCCACCTCGAGCGTGCCGCCCGACAGCGTGGATGTGCCGGTCACGGTGAGCGCGCCCGATCCCAGCGTCAGTGTGCCCGCGAGCTGCGACAGCGTCCCTGTGACATTGAGCGTGCCACTGCCCACGGCGAACGTGACGTTGGAGCCCACCGTGAGGTTCGACGTTGAGAACGTGCCGTTCACGGCGATCGTGGCCGGACTCGCGAGCGATAGCGACACAACCGTACTCGCGGTCGGGACGCCGTCGGGGCTCCAGTTGGCTGCATCGCTCCAGTTCGACGTTCCCGCACCGCCGTCCCAGGTGCTGGCCAGCGTGCCTGTGCTGGCGATGGCGAGGAATCCGTCGCCGGGAGTGAGATTGACGTTGGACTCGACCGTGCCGGCGGTGGCGGTGCCGGTCGTGGTCCCACCGAGATTGGTGTAGCTCCCGGAGGCGGTGGTGGCCTGCCCGACGCGAGCGTTCACGAGCGTGCCGATGTTGTCGTCCGAGCCGAACGCGAGATTGACGCGAGCCGTGGCGTTCAAGTTGGCCGAGTTCTGCATGTGCCAGTAGCGCGTGCTCGTGAGCGCGGCGAGCGGCGAGAGTGGCGTGCCGCCTGTGGCCCCGGGCACGACCTCGGCGGTGAAATCGCGCGAGACGCCGCCAGTGTTGACGCTCTTGAGCACGAGCGGCCGGTGGGCGCCCGCGGCGCCGATCGCGTAGGTGCGGTTGGTGGCGCTGCCCACCGCGAACTCGATGGCGAGTGGCCCTTCCACGTAACTCGCCGCCGAGCCCGTGGGCGGCGTGCTCATGGAGTTGGCAAGCCGCAACGTGCTCGCGGCTGACGATTGGATGGTGCCCGATGTCAGGGTCAGTGTGGTGGTCACGGTCAGCGCACCACCCGCGATCACAATGCCGTTCGTCGAGCTCACCGTCAGCGCCCGCACGCTGCGGCCGCTCGGTACTTCCAGCGACGTGAGCGTGGGACTACCCGCCTGCTGGTAGGCGAGCGACAATCCGGCGGGGCCCAGGTTGAACGTGGGCGCCACGTCAAACGTGCCTGCCGCGTCGGTTTGCCCGTCCGCGCCGCGCTGGATGATCGTGGAGACGGTCGTGTCCGAGTTGCCGACCGTGAGGAGCTGACTGTTGAACAGCATGCCGCGCGCCAGGTTCACGCGCTGCGTGACGAGGTTCTGCGGGATGGACGGCGAAAGCGTCACGCCGCCGGGGTTGTCGATGGTGAGCCCGACACCTTGCAGCGGCACGTTGAACGCGCCGCTCCCCGAATACGTCTGCCCCGCGCCGGTGCCGAGGAACGACAGCTCGCTATTACCCGTCGTGCTGGTGATGAGGCCGTCGTTCACGAGGTCGCCGCCGGCTTGGCTGAAGCGGAGGCCGTTCAGCTTGAGCGTGTCGGCGGCTGCGATGGTGCTGGTGCCGCCGGCCGTAAAGTTGGCGACCAACAGTGCGGTGTGGCCGGAGGAGGCGCCGGTGAACGACAGGCCGGGGCCTGTGCCCGTGAGCCTGAACGCGGCGGGCGCGACCGTCGCGGCGTTGCCCAGCTGCAGCGTGCCGCCGGTGACCGCCTGAATCCCCGCTGAGTTCCGAAAGTCACGCGGCCCACTGGCCGCCGTGGACGGGGTTTGCAGCACGATGCTGCCGCCGCTGATGCTCACCGACGACGTCGTCTGCGTGCCAAGGTCGAAGCTCGCGAGGGTGGTAGACGTATTGCCGATCGTGGGCACGACGAGAGTGCCGCCGGTTTGCAGGTAGGTCACGTGGTTGAGATTGGACTGGACCGCGAAGCGCCCGGAGGCCTCGACGAGCCCGCCCTCGATCCAGACCGAGGCCCCCGTGAAGAGCTGGAAGGAATGGTCGGCCGCCGTGCCCACCCGAAACGTGCCCTGCGTGACGCGGAGCAGGCCCGCGGTGGAAGGCGAGCTGGACTGCGGCGAGACGGTCATGTTGGGGTTGTCGAGCCACAGCCCGGCGTTGGCGGCCATCACATAAGCTGCCGTGGTGAACACCGGGTTGGCGAATGAATAGCTGCCCCCGAACCGCAACGTGCCGTTCGTGATCGTGGCGAATCCGGGCGCGCCCGATGCCAACCCTCGCACGGTGAAGCTCGCGGGCTCGATCGTGAGCACCGCTGCGTAGCCGCTTCCCTTGTTCACGGTGAGGGAGCGCAGGTCGGTGACCGACCCGCTGCCCGAGAGGCTCGCGTTCGCCGCGCCTGTGAATGTGAAAGTGGCGCCCGCGAGGTCGCCGTTCGTGCTCAGGTCGAGCGTGCCGTCGTTGATCAATTGCCCGGCCACCGACAGCACGTGACCCGCCTGGGTGCCGGTCGCCGCCGAGCGGAGTTGCCCCCCTGCGGCGATGGTCACGTCGCCCGCCACGATCAGCGCGCGAGCGGTGGCGGACTCGAACACCAGCTCGCCCGAGGCGCCCTGCCCCACGACGAGACCGAGACAGTTCGCAGACACATCTACGGTCACCGCATGACCGTCGGCGATGGTCACGATGTCCGAGGGGCTGGGCAGCACTCCCCCGGGCCAGGGGGCGTCGGGAGTGGTGGAGCTCCAGTTGCCGCTCCCGGTGGTCGTGAGCAGCCCGGGCGAAGATGTCGCCTGGTTGCCGGTCAGAGCCGCGCTCAGCGCGCCCTCGGTCACGGCATGTACGCGCCAGTGATACGTTGTGGAAGGAGCCAGTCCGGACTGCGTGCTCGAGGTCGCATTGGCCGGCACCTGCGCGGCATACGTGTAGTTCACGCCGTCCGTGGAACGGTACAGGACGAACCCCGTCTCGTTGGCTGAAGCGTCCGTCCAGTTGAGCGTCATGCTCACCGCCGTCACGCCCGCGAACGTGAGTCCGGTGGGAGCCCCGGGCACTGGCGGCGAGAACGCATAGCGCGTACCCGCGGGGACCGCGATCGTGTTGGCATTGTTCGCGGTGCCATAGGCCACCGTGCCCGTGCTCACGGTGACGCTCGCGAACAGCGAGGCGGAACTGCCGAAGCCGATGGAGGCGCCGGCCTGGGCCGAGTTGGTGGAGAATCCGCTGCCGTACACGAACTCGATGGCGCCGGTGGATTCCGAGAGCCAGCACTGCCAGGTCGCAGCGCCGAGCTGGCCGGCGCCGACGCGCGGCACCTGCATGTTCCGCCACTCCACCACGAGCTTGCGGCTGGGGGCAGTGCCCACGACTTTGTAGTGGACCTTGCCATTGGTGCCGACCCACAGGTCGTCCCAGTAGGACGCCACCTGCGGCGTCTGGGTGCCACTTGCGAGGTTGTTCGAGGATGCATTGCCGACAACCGTCGAACCGAGTCGAAGTAGGCCGTTCGAGTTGACCGAGAACTGCGTGTGTCGCGTGCCGACGAACCAGAAGTCGAAGCCGATCACCGTGACCGCCGAGACGGCATCATCGAGGTTGGCCCCGACCAGCGTGGTCGTGCCGGACGACATGTCCTCGAGCGCGGCCCCGCTGGTGGCGACGAACGGGTAGGTGGTCGCGCTGATGGTCTGGGCGAGGGTCGGGACGGCAACCGCGGCGACCAGCAGCCCGGCGAGCAATCCCAAGCACGCGGTCCGGCGGACCCTGCGTCCCGAAGCCCTCGGGGCCGCCTGATCTTGAAACGGGGTCGCCTCGCGTTCAGCGGGGAGCATCACGGCTCACACGCGTTGCAGCCCGGGGGTGTCGGAGCCGCGGCGCGTCTCTACGACCGCGGGCCTCGTGGCACGGTGCGGCCGGGTGTCACAGCTCGCGTCGCGTCCGTGCGGCGCGCATCGAGGGGGGGTGATTATGGCGCACGGGCGGGACCGCGGCCGCGGCCGCAATCCCGCCCTCGATGCGCGAGAAGCGGGGCAGGGCCGGCGAACCGGCCCTGCCCTGAACGCTACCGGTAGATGGCCTTCACCGAGCCCCACGACGACTTCTTGGTCGCGGTGGTCGCGGCCGGCGAGGCGCCGGACTTGAGTTCCGAGGCGATACCGGCATGGCAATTCGGACTGCAGAGACCGCCCTCGTTGTACGACGTGAGTTCGGCATTCGGGCCAGGCACACCTCCACCCGGCGCATTGCAGCCCGCTGGCGGAGTCACCGAGAAGCAGCTCCCATTGGCGAGCAGATAAAGGTTGACGTTCCCGATCACCTGGTCCGCCAGAATAAGTGCCGCGGCGAGCGTCGGGCAGTCGTTGGCCCCATTGAGCAGGTTGAAGCGGGCGGCAATCACCTGGTGTGCGAGTGTGACCAGTTGCTTTCTGCTGCCTCCCGGGTGATTCAAGATGTAGCAGAGTTGACTGGCCGTGTAGTTACGGCTTGGGGAACCCAAACTCAGGCCGCCGCTCATGACCGAAGCCGGCCACGTCGGGTCGGGCGGATTCACAGGAGCCTGATTGCATGTCTTGGGATCGCCCGGGGGAAACGGAGTCGAAGGACCGCCATGATTCTTCCAGTAGCCAAACGAGTATGTGCACCGCTCGGGTGGGCAGGGCACCGTGCTGCAGGTCAAATCGCCGCCCCAGTCGCTACGGCCGAAGCCCCGGCCCGCATGCGCGAACCAGCGGAATACGTACTCTTTGCCGCACTCGAGCGGCTCGAGGCCGCATCCCGAACCCGACACGCCGGTTTCGTCGAAGTTGATGTCGCCGAGCGTGATGAACTCGCATTCGCCGGGAATCAGCTCCCAACGAGATTTACCGGGGTGCTGCAGCGACGGCTGACCGGATAGCGAAAGCTTGCAGAGGCCCTCATCGGACCACCCGGTAAGCAACCAAGCCGTCCGCTCCTTCCACTGGAGGGTCAGGCCGGCGGGAGCGCCCGAGGCGGCGCCGCAGACCTTCAACGTGATGGAGGCGAGCGTGCTGCTTTCGCACGTGACCGCGGGCACATCGTACGGCGTGAGCGCGGCGTACGACGGAGCAGCGACGGCCGCCGCGAGCGCGAATGCGCCGCAACAGGCGAGGCGCAGGCGAAGCCGTGGGAACATGGAGAACCTCCTTACGTGCCGAGTGGCGGCAGGGGTGTGACACGGACTGAAATCCGGTCGCACACGGCATGGGCTCGTGGTCGAGCGAGTCGAACTGTTCCCGTTCGACCCAGCACTCGAGAGCCTGGGGCGCGGTCGGGGATGTGACGTTCGACGAGGCGGTCGGGGAACCGCCAAAGTAGCTCAACTGGGCTGCACCTTACTCCCCGAAATCTGCAAATCAAAGGGGTTTCCAGCGAGGCGAGGCTGTCAGCATGCCCGTAGCTCCGAGTTCAGACAGGTGCTCCGTTGGAGTCTGGGACTGGAATTCCATAATCCGTTGCATGACATCTTCTTGGCACTTCCTGGGAGCGCGCGACCGGCACGGGCGGCTCGCCGAAACGGTACCCGTCACGAACAAGTAGAGGCGCGCACCCTGCGTTCAGTGGTCCTCACGCTCGAATCGCAGGCTGACTCGATGGTGCCGGCAGCGACCTTCCGAAAGCTGAAATCTCCGCCGCGATGTGCTTATTCCTTTCCTCACACGCGGCCTCGAGCCTAGCATCTTCAACAGCATGAGCGCCGTCTCCCCGCGGCCAGCACCTCGCTCAGTGTCCCCTCGCCGCAGGAGGAAGTCTTGGACTCCACCTCGCGCCACCGCAGAGCCTTGCGTACTCCGACCACCCTGCTCGCATGCGTGGCGCTCCTCGCCGCGATGGTGGCCGCCACCGCCCAGGCTTCCCCACCATTCACGCTCGAAGGTGTGGACGTGGGATCCAACTTCGTGGGCCAGTACACGAGCATCGCCCTCGACCCGAGCGGCGTGCCGCACATCTCCTACTACGAAGAGGAAAACGGCGACCTGCGCTTTGCCTCGCGAACCGGCGGCGTCTGGTCGCATGAGCCCGCGGACGATCACGCGGACCAGGTCGGGCTCTTCACGTCGCTCGCCATCGACGGCAGCGGAGTGCCGCACATCTCCTACTATGACAACTCGAACAGCCGTCTGCTCTACACCACCCAGGTCGGCGGCGTCTGGGTGCGCGAGATGGTGGACGACCAGAGCCCCGACGTGGGCTGGTACACGTCCATCGCGCTCGACGCGTCGGGTCAGCCCGGAATCGCCTACTACGACAAGGCGAATGGCGACCTCAAGTTCGCGCGCAAGTTGTCGGGAAGCTGGGCAGTGGAGACGGTGGACCCGTCAGCCGACGATATCGGCGCGTACCCGGGACTGGGATTCGACGGCCTCGGCCACGCCCACATCAGCTACTACGACATGACGAACGGCAACCTGCTCTATGCCGCGGAGACGGGCTCGGGCTGGACGTACGAGCCGATCGACGATGGTGCAGATGACGCGGGCCTCTACTCGTCGCTCGTCGTGGACGGCTCAGGCCGGCCGCACGTGAGCTACTACGACATCTCGAACGGCGACCTCAAGTACGCCTTGCGCACCGGCAGCTGGGCTGTGGTCACCGCGGACGCTTCCGCGAACGACGTGGGTTACGACACGTCCATCGCACTCGACGCGATCGATCGCCCGCACATCAGCTACCACGACGGCTCGGTCGCCGACCTGTTGCTCGCGCGGAAGCTGGCGGGCACGTGGGAGGTGCTGGGGGTGGACGAGGACTTGAACTCCCTGGGCCTCTACACGTCGCTCGAGATCGGGGCGCTCGGCCAGCCGCACATCAGCTATCAGGACGGGACGGGATTCGACCTGCGCTATGCGATAGGCCCGCAGCAGAACGTCTCGGTGGATGGCCCGCGGCCACCAGTGCCACACGTGGACCTCGCCATCGCGCCAAATCCGTCGGTGCTCGGCGAGCGGATCCAGCTGATCACGGCCCGCGCGGGTGAGTTCCGCGAAGTGCTGCTGTTCGACGTGGCCGGCCGTCTCGAGCGCCGACTGGTGGTGGGCGAATCGGGCGCTGCGGAGTGGGACGGCCGTGACGAGAGCGGCGCGCTCGTGCGCCCAGGCGTCCACCTCGTGCGGCCGATCCGTGCAGACGGAAGCACGGGCACCGCAAGCCGAGCGGTCATCGTCCACTGACGCACGGCGAGCCGAGGGCGGGACCTCTGGGCACGCGCCCCTCTCCCGCATGCATCCTCGCCGCGCTTGGCCTATCCTCACCGGTTTCGGAGGAGATCGCCATGCCCACCGCCGCCTGTCGCCGCTCGCGCGCGCTTCGTGTCCTATTGTTCGTCACCCTCTGGGGGACCCCGTCCATGACCGGGCCTGCATCCGCCGCAATGCCCAAGCCACCACTCGCAGAGAAGCGCACGCACGAGTTCACGCTGCACGGCGCAAAACACACCGACGACTACGCGTGGTTGAAGGACAAGAAGGATCCCCGCGTGATCGCGCATCTCGAGGCCGAGAACGCCTACACCGACTCGATCACGCACGACCAGCAGCCGCTGCGCGACCGGCTCTACGACGAGATGCTCGCTCGCATCCAGCAGACCGACCTTACCGTGCCCTTCCGCAAGGGGAGCTGGCTTTACTACACGCGCACGGAAGAGGGCAAGCAATACCCCATCTACTGCCGCAAACACGGCAGCGAAGCTGCTCCCGAAGTCGTGCTGCTCGACTTGAACCAGCTGGCCGAGGGGCACACGTTCATGGCGGTGGGCGAATACGACGTGAGTCCGGACGAGCGACTTCTCGCCTACACCACCGACGACAACGGCTACCGCCAGTACCGGCTGCAGGTGAAGGATCTCTCGACCGGCGACACCCTGGCGCTCACCGGCGAGCGCGTGACCAGCGTGGCGTGGACGGCGGACAGCCGGGCGATCTTCTACACGCAGGAGGACCCGGTCTCGAAGCGCAGCCACCGCCTCTACCGCCACGAACTGGGGCAGCCGAACGCGGTCGCCCTCGACGAGGAGCGCGACGAGCGATTCGACGTGGGTGTGCACCTCACGCGCAGCGGCGAATGGCTGGTGTACACGATCGCGAGCCACACCACGTCGGAAGTTCGCGTGCTTCGCGCCGACCAGCCGACGGGCGCCTGGGTCACGATCGCGCCGCGCGTGCAGGATCGCGAGTACTACGTGGATCATCGTCGCGGCGAGTACTGGATCCGCGTGAACGACCGGGGCCGCAACTTCCGCCTGGTCACCGCGCCCGTGGCCACGCCCGAGCCGGCGCACTGGACCGAGGTGGTACCGCACCGTGACGACGTCATGCTCACGAACGTCCAGTGTTTCGCACACCACGTCGTTCTGAGCGAGCGCGAGGCCGCGTTGCCGCGCCTCACCGTACTCGAACCCGAGCAGGGCCGCTCGCGGCGCGTGCCGTTCGCCGAGGCCGCCTACACCGTGGGCCCCTCGGCGAACGAGGAGTACGCCCCGACCTCGTTCCGCTACAGCTACCAGTCGTTCCTCACGCCACAGAGCGTCTACGACCTGGACCTCGGTACACTCGAGTCCACGCTACTCAAGCGCACCGCGGTGCTTGGCGGCTGGGACGGCACGCACTACGCCATGGAACGCGTGCAGGTCACGGCGAGCGACGGCACACAGGTCCCGCTCACGCTGCTCTATCGCAAGGGGCTTCGCCGCGACGGCAGTGCGCCCTGCCTGCTCTACGCCTATGGTTCGTACGGGTTCCCGTCCAACGTGTTGTTCAGCTCGGCCCGCTTCAGCCTGGTGGATCGCGGCGTGGTGTACGCCCTCGCCCACATCCGCGGCGGCGGCGACATGGGCAAGAAATGGCACGACGCCGGGCGCATGCAGCAGAAGATGAACACGTTCACGGATTTCATCGCCTGCGCCGAATACTTGAAGCGCGAGAAGGTGTGCGCGCCCGACCGGCTCGTGAGCCAGGGCGGCAGCGCCGGCGGCCTGCTCGTGGGTGCTGTGACGAACCTGCGGCCCGAACTGTTCGCGGGAGTGCTCGCGCAGGTGCCGTTCGTGGACGTCCTCAACACGATGCTCGACGAGTCGCTCCCGCTCACGGTGAGCGAGTTCGAGGAGTGGGGCAATCCCAAGCTGGCGGCCGACTACCAGAATATGCGGCGCTACTCGCCGTACGAGAACCTGGCGGCACGCGCCTACCCCGCGATGCTGGTGAAGACCAGCTTGAACGACAGCCAGGTGGGCTTCTGGGAGCCGGCCAAGTACGTGGCGAAGCTGCGTACGCTCGACAAGGGCGACAAACCGGTGCTGTTCAAGTGCAACATGGGCGCCGGCCACGGCGGCTCGTCCGGCCGCTACGACGCGCTGCACGAGGTGGCGTTCGACTACGCGTGGGTGCTGAATACGCTCGAAGTGCCGGAACCGAAGCCGATGCCATGAACGGCGGCACGGCCGCCGCGTGCTTCAGCTGCTTCGCGCCCGTTTCGGCGCGAGCCTGGCGAGTACCTCCAGATCCAGTACGCCCTTGGCGCCCCAGCCGCGGGTGCCGGACGGGATGCTCGGCCGGAACTCCTCGTAGAGCGTGAACGCCTGGGCGGCGAGCTCCGCGCGCGGGAACTTGGCGGCCAGGGCCGCCATCGCGCTGCGCGCCGCTTCGAGCGAGCTACCGAACTTGCCGGCGAGATAGCGCTCCACCGCCTCGGGCGAGTCGGCCGCGCCGTCCCTGGCCCCTCGCAGTCCCTTGGGCG
Source organism: uncultured bacterium (assembly GCA_964418975.1). Lineage (GTDB taxonomy): Bacteria > Eisenbacteria > RBG-16-71-46 > RBG-16-71-46 > RBG-16-71-46 > JAIOPA01. Next base: position 13,675 of record CAYQNV010000109.1, read on the forward strand.
TGTGCACCACGGGCACCGCGCGCCCGAGCAGCATGATCCGCTCGGGCTCGTCCGCGGCGCGGCGGCGCGATCTCTCGGCCGGCGACGTCGGCTCGCGCAGCCCGAGATGCACCGCCTTGGACTGGGCGTTCATGCCCGCCACCGCCCGCCCGAGCGTGAGCGCCTCGTCGCGCGAGTGACCCAGCCGCTCTGCCACCACGGCCGCCCACAGGGTCAGCACCGGCGCGCGATTGATGGTGAGCTTCGAGGCCACCGCGCTCCTCCGCCCAGAGGCGCTACGGCCGCCGGACCTTGGGCTTCGCCTCCACGCTCCCCAAGCCCGCCACCAGCTTCTGCGCTTGCGGGAACAGTTCCAGCGTCTTGGCGAGCTGGGTGTCCTCCTCGATGCTGATCTTGTAGCGTTCGAGCGAGCCCATCGTCTGCTGCGCCAGTTCGCCGCGCAGCTGGTGCAGCGTGAACGGCTTCTCGGCGGTCCAGGTGGAATCGTCCATCTTCACACCCTTGGTCGCGATCGCGTCACGCAGGCCCTTCCACTGGGCATCGTCCAGCTTGAAACGATCGCGGGCCAGCATCTCCGGCTTCCACGCGGTCTCCTTCCGTTGAGTGACCATGTGGTTCGCATAGTCGAAGAACACGCGCTTGGTGATCATGTCGATCTCGGGCCGCGTCAGGTTCGGCGAATCGGGCACCACCACGTCGGGATAGATCCCGCCGCCGCCATACACCGTACGGCCGCTCGTGGTCTTGAACTTGGGCCGCGTCGCCAGGGCCGAGTCCGTGGGGACCGCTTCGCGGAACGCGTCCGCCTGGTAGTCCGCCTGATCTTCGAACTTGGAGTAGTCGCGCTGGATGCCGCGGCCGCTCGGCGTGTAGTAACGCGCCACGGTGAGCAGCAGCTTGCCCTCGGACAGGTTCACCTGATTCTGCACGAGGCCCTTGCCAAACGTGTTGATGCCGGCCACCAAGCCGCGGTCCAGGTCCTGCACCGCGCCGGACACGATCTCCGAGGCCGAAGCGCTGCCGTGGTCCACCAGCACGATGAGCGCGCCGTCGGTCCACTTGCCGCGGCGATCGGTCGAGTAGTAGTCAGCGTTCGACGACTGGATGCGGCCGCGCGTGTACACCAGCTTCTTGTCCTCGGCCACGAGTTGGTCGAGCACGTCCACCGCCTGGTTCAGCAGGCCGCCCGAGTTCGAGCGCAGGTCCACGAGCAGGCTCTTCATGCCCTGTGCGCGCAGTTCGGCGATGGCGCGCTCCAGTTCCTCGCCCGTCGTCTGGGCAAAGCGGATCACGCGCACGTAGCCGATGCCGGGCTTGATCATGTAGGAGTAGGGCACCGACTCGATGGGGATCTTGGCCCGCTCGATGGAGAAGTGCACGAGCGCCGTCTCATCGGGGCGCTCGATGTCCACCTCGACGCGCGTGCCCGTGGGGCCCTTCAGCAGCTTGAACACGTCGTCGGTGACCAGCCCCTTTTTCAGGGGCTTGCCGTCCACCTGCACGATTTTGTCGCCGGCGCGGATGCCCAACCGGTAGGCCGGCGTGCCCTCGATGGGCGACAGCACCACGATCTTGTTGTCCATGATGTCGAACTGCACACCGATGCCGGAGTACTCGGCGCGGAAGTTCTCGTCCATGGCTGCGGCCCGCTGCTTGGGCAGGAAGTTCGTGTGCGGGTCGAGCGTCTTGAGCATGCCGTCGATGGCGCCCTTGATGAGCTTTTCGTTGTCGGGCTGCTCGACGTAGTTGTTCTGCACGGTGAACAGCACCTGCGAGAACAGGTCGAGCTGACTGCGCAGGTCATCGGTCGCTGACAGCGCGCGCGCGAAACCAAAGCCGAGTAGGAGCGACAGCGCCATCGCGATGCCGAACGGACCGAGGGACTTCCGGCGTGGTGTGGTCATGTGGGTGCTACCCCCGGGTGAGGGACTCCGGCCGTGCCGGAAGGCGCGACCGCAGGGATGCCAGTTTATCGGCCGCTGCCTGCAACGTCTCGCGTTTCCTTGCGAAATGGAAGCGCAGGCGCTGGGAGCCGGCCGCTGGGTCGGAGTAGAAGCTCGAGCCGGGCACGGCGGCGACGCCGCCCTCCGCCACGAGCCAGCGAGCGAACGTCACGTCATCGGGGAAACCGAACCCCGAGATGTCGGTCATCACGTAGTAAGCGCCGCGCGGCGGGAACGTGCGGAAGCCCGCCGCCTCGAGCACGGGCAGGAGGAACTCGCGTCGCTCACGATAGCTCGCGGCGAGCTTCGCGTAATAGTCGTCGGGCATCTCGAGCGCCACCGCGGCGGCCTCCTGGAGCGGCGCGGGTGCTCCCACGGTGAGGAAGTCGTGCACTTTGCGGATGGCGCCGGTCAGGTCGGGTGGCGCCAGGCACCAGCCGATGCGCCAACCCGTCACGCTCCACGTCTTGGACAGTCCCGACACGGTCACCGTGCGTTCGCGCATGCCCTCGAGCGTGGCCATGCTCACGTGCTGCGCGCCGTCGTAGATGATGTGCTCGTAGATCTCGTCGGTGATGGCGATCACGTTCCACTGGCGGCAGAGTGCTGCGATCTGCTCGAGTTCGGCCCGCAAGAACACCTTGCCGGTGGGATTGTTGGGCGTGTTCACCACGATGGCGCGCGTGCGATTGTTGAACGCGGCGGCCAGCTCGGCCGGGTCGAAACTCCAGTCGGGCTCGCGCAGCCGCACGAATCGCGGCACGGCGCCGGACAGGATGGCGTCGGGTCCATAGTTTTCGTAGTAGGGCTCGAACACGATGACTTCGTCGCCCGGGTCCACCAGCGCCAGCATGACCGCGGCCATGCATTCGGTGGCGCCACAACACACGGCGACTTCGCGCTCGGGGTCGAACGCCAGCCCGGTGAAGTGCTGCTGCTTGGCCACGAGCGCATCGCGCAGGCGCTTGGCCCCCCAGGTGATGGCGTACTGGTTCACGTCGGCCATCACCGCGCGCGCCGCCTCGGCCTTGACCGCCTCCGGGGCGGGGAAATCCGGGAAGCCCTGCGACAGGTTCACCGCCCCGTGGCGAGTGGCCAGCCGCGTCATCTCGCGGATCACGCTCTCGGTAAAGCGCTCGCTCTTCTGGGAGACCCGGGCGCGCACGATCAGCGTCCGAGCTCGGTGTTGGCGGCCACCCAGGCGTAGCTCTGCACCAGCTCGCGGTAGGCGCCGAGTGCTTTCTGGAAGGCTTCGGGCGTACGCGCCGACAGCACCAAGAGCATGACCAAGTCGGCTTCGGGCACGTAGGCCACGGCCTCGTGTGGGGCACCGCCCGACTCGGAGAAGTAGCGCACCGTCGCCTCCTTGCTGCCGCCGGTCGTGAGCTTGCCGCCCTCGGTGATGCGCCCGCGCGGGGCGCGCTTGCGGAAGGACTTCTCGTCCTCGGCCATCAAGTTGCTCACCGTGCGTGTCTTGGCGCCGAAGCCGTGCAGCGGGTTCACGTACATGACCGTGGGCGCCGAGGCCCAGGTCTGGCCGTGCGGGTAGAACACGCAGCGGATGCGCGAGCCCATGCCGGAGGTGTCGTCGAGTATCCAGCCCTTGGGCGCGGACACCATGAACAGGTGGTTATCGCCCTCGATGACCAGCGCGCGGCGCGTGGATGTGTCCGGCTTGCTGGCGGTCGCGGCCGGCGTGCTCGCCGGAAGCGCCGCGCGCCGCGGAGCCGCGGGCAGGGCAAGCACGACGCTCGCCGACATCAGCGAGAGCGCGACGGCGGCGCGCAATGGGCGCAACGACGGGACGTGCAGCGAAAGCCTCCTCGAGAGCGAACGAGCCCGAAACGGTCACTCGTTCTGACGAGTCTAACCCGCGGCGGATTCGCTCCCAACCGGCGTTTTGCACGACCGCGCGCGAACCTGTGACTGGCGGGGACTTACGGCCGCGAGCGAGGTCATTCCTCACACCGCGTTGACACGCGGCAAGCACTCCGACAACTTGGCGGGGCATGGACGCCCAGCGTGGGATCGCTCGCCGCATGGTCATCGGAGTGCCGCCCGATGGTCTCTCGCCGGCGTGGGAGAAAGACTTCTCGCAGTTCCCGCCGGCCGGCGTGATCCTGTTCGCGCGCGACTTCCGCGACCTCGAGGACGCGCGTCGACTGATCGCGCGACTGCGCGAACTGGCCAGGCCACGACGCTTGTTCGTGTCGCTCGATGAAGAGGGCGGCTGGGTGTCGCAGCTGGCCGGCCACCTGGTGGTGCCGCCCAACGCCGCCACGCTCGCGCGTGTCGCCGACGCGGAGACGATTCGCTGGATCGCGGGCGTGACCGCGCGCCGACTGCACGCGGTGGGCTTCGACTGGGACTACGCGCCGGTGGCCGACGTGCACAGCGAGCCCGACAATCCCGTCATCGGGCCACGCGCGTGGGGCGTCGCGCCGGAGCAGTCGGCCGCCAACGTCGGCGCGTGGCTCGAGGGCTTCCGCGGCACGGGCGTGGCGTCATGCTTGAAGCACGCCCCCGGGCACGGCGACACGCGCACCGACTCGCACCTGGCGCTGCCCGTGTGCGACGTGAGCCTCGAGCGGCTGGAAGCCCGCGAGTTCGTGCCGTTTCGCGCGCATGCCGGAGCGGATTCGCTGATGACCGCGCACGTGGTCTACCCCGCGCTCGACCCGGGCGTGCCCGCCACGTTCTCGCGCGCGATCGTGCAGGGCGTGCTGCGCGAGCGCCTGGGGTTCCGCGGCGTGGTCATCACCGACGCATTGGAGATGCAGGGCGCCGCCGCCGGCCGCACGCCGGCCGAGGCGGGCCTGGCAGCACTTTCGGCGGGCTGCGACCTGTTGATGTACGCCCATTGGAACGAGGACGTTCGCCGCGGGCGCTACACGCTGGCGCAGGACGTGGTGGAGGCTCGCGTAGACCGCGAGTTGTTCGACGCGTCGCGCCCGCGCCTCGCCGCGTTCGATGCGGCGCACGCCGAGCCCACCGCCACCGAACTCGCCACACCGCTGGAGCAGCTCACGCCGCCGGGCTGGGAGGCAAGACTCGCGGACCTGATCGGCGCGGCGCTGCGCAGCGAGGGTCGCGCGCCGGCGGCCGCCGCGGGCGGCTGGCGGGTGGTGTCGGAGCCCGAGTGGAAGCATGGCTCGACGTTCGCGACGGCATTGCGCGAGGCCGGCATCCCCGACGGTGGCGCCGCTCCCGCGGCCGACGTGATCGCTGTGGCCTCGCGCGTGCCGCTCACCGCCGAACGCCTGGCCGAACTGCGCGCTCAGGCCGCCGCGCGACCCACGGTGCTCGTGGGGCTCCAGAACGACCGATTCCTGGACCAGGTGCCCGAGGCGCTGCTCCGGCTCTCGGCGGCCGACTGCACGCCGCTCACGCGCCGCGTCGTGGCCGAGCGGCTGGCGGCGCTGCGGGTGGGCTCAGCGACCGCGTAGCTTGCGTCTGAGAACCGACTGCGGAGTCACAAGCTGGAAGTCCGCATTCGGGAACCGGCGAGCCGGCGTGAAGTTATCGCATGGAGCGCGAGAACAATGACTCAGGACAGGGCGCCTGCTGAGCCCTTGAGGGCCGGGGCCATGCTGGAGATGTCTCGATTCTCGGATTTCGAGACGAAGATGTCCTCATCGGCCCCTGGTCGCGCGCCGAGACGGCTGTTTGGCCGGCCTGTGGCTTGGTGCGGGGCCGAGATGTCCTACTCCTGGCAAAGTGGGGCATTTGGAATCTAGGAAGGACCTGATCACGGCGTGATGCCCCGGTGGCCGCCGTTCGCGAGGCGAGGCCCAAGCCCGGGTGTCGGCGGAACAACGTTCAACAGTGCGACGATGCTAGAGTCCCGCCTACCATCCCTGGTCGAGGCGAGGCCGCCTGCATGCGCAGGGTTCTGGAGCGCCCCTTCCAAGTGTTCCTCAAGGGAGGACGACAGTGTCGACTTCAAGCCCGCTCGCACGCGCCTGCTGGATTCTCACTGCGTCTATGCTGGCCGGCGCCGCAGCGCCGCGCGCCGTGTTCCCGCAAGCCGTTCAGCAGTCGGCGTTGTTCGACACGCCCGGGAACCGAGACCTCGCGAGAATCCAGATGCGTTTCGCCTCCGGCCGCCCGGCGCGCACCATAGGGCAAGGGGGGACGCAGATCGTGAACTCTCCGCGGATCACACCGAAAGGGGTCGAATGGCTCGCACCGTCCGTTGCTGGGCAGGACACCCTACTCCCACCCACGATGGTCCAATGGACTGAAATCGAGCGGCTCCAGACCCGGGGCAGCGCGGCGGGCGTCGGCGCAGCCACCGGGGCTATCATCGTCGGCGGATTGACCCTGGTCGTCGGCATCTCGCTTTCGTCTGATCCATTCCTGGGGGGGAATCCTGCAGGCGTCATGGCCGCGACTGCTGGGGGCGTCCTCTTCGGTGCGGGAGTCGGGACGCTGGTCGGGGCCGCGATCCCCAAGTGGGTGAACGTCCACGTCGGGCGCATAGCGAGGTGATGGCAACAGCGTGGACGAAATCGGATGTGGTTTACGCTCGGGATGCCTATCGCATCGTGGAAGAAGTCTGCCCGAAACCGGCGGACCCCCTCGACCATAGCCCCAGCTCGTGCGCCGATTCCCCTCGGCTGCGGTGACACCTTCTTGCATGGAGTCAATCGTGCCCCGCTGGACGCGCTTTGCGCGTGGCGCGGAGGCTCACGAATCGAAGGCAGCCCCAGGACCGGCCCAAGAACGTCCCACTCTTGGAGAAGTAGGACATCTGTTCCGCCGGGCGGCACGGGCGATCCGAGTCCTCCGCACCGACTGCCCGTTCTCCGCCTGCTGTGCGTGTGGCCCCCAATCAGACCTCCGACAGGCTTTTCAGACAGTGCCCAGCTTCGACTAGGCGCGCCGCTTCCGTGCCGCTCCCCGAGCGGGTCTGCCCCAGCCGCCGCCACCCGGCGAGGAGAGCGTCACGACGCTACCTGCTTCCAGGCTCAGCGTGAACTTGCCGGGCATCGTCTCGTCGCGCGTCCGTCCACGTGCTCGCTTGACGCGCGTGAGCCCGCACGCTCCCGCGTCACCCCCAGCCAACCCCCACGGCGCGAGCGTGCGGCGTTCGGCGATGACCGTGACGCGCGCGGGCGCCAGCAGCTCGATGGCGCGCTCGATGCCTTCGCCGCCAGGGTGCAGGCCGCGGCCGCCACTGCCGCGTCGCATGCGCAGCGACCGCACGCGCAGCGGATAGGCATATTCGAGCGATTCGATCGGCGTGTTGCGCGTGTTGGTCATGTGCGCCTGCATCGCACTCTCCCCCGCGCCTGACGGCCCGCCGCCATGCCCGCCGCCGAGCGTCTCGTAGTAGGCGAACGGCCGCTCGTGACGCGGGTCGTGCCCGCCGATCAGCAGGTTGTTCATGGTGCCGCTGCTCGCGGCCGGCATGCGATCCGGCAATGCCTTTGCGAACGCCGCCATCACCACGTCCACGATGCGCTGCGACGTCTCGACGTTCCCCGCCCCCACCGCGGCCGGAGGCAGCGGATCCAGCAAGCTCCCAGAATCAGCGATCACTTCAATCGTGCGGAGCAGGCCGTCGTTCACTGCCACGTCCTCGACAAGGACGCAGCGCACCACGTAGAGCACCGCGGCCGTGGTGACGGCGCGCACCGCGTTCACCGGGCCCGCCGCCTGCGGTGCGGTGCCCCGGAAGTCGGCGCGCACGCGACCGCCGCCCAACGTGAGCTCCACACGGATGGGGAGCGGTCCGTGCCCGAAGCCATCGTCATCGAGCGCGTCGGTTGCGCGCCAACGCCCGCGTGGCAGGCGCGCCAGCACCGCGCGCGCATGGCGCTCGGTCGCGGTCAGGAGGGCCTCGGCCGCGGCCTCGAGGGCTCGGGCGCCTGCGCGCGCGGCCAGCTCGGTCAGCCTTCGCGTGCCCGTCACCTGGGCCCCCAGCTGCGCCGCGAGATCAGCACGCCGCTCGAGCGGCGTGCGCACGTTGGCGAGCAGCAGCGCCAGCACGCCCGTCTCCTCGCGACCCGCGCGCCGCAGGAACACCGGCGGGATGCGCACGCCCTCTTCGTACACCTCGTGCGCGATCGGCAGCGAGCCGGGTGCGGCGCCGCCCACGTCGGCGTGGTGCGCGCGGCTCGCCACGAAGAATGACGGGTCGTGCCGGCCCGCCAGGAACACCGGCGAGACGAGCGTCAGGTCGGGCAGGTGCGTGCCGCCATCGAACGGGTCGTTCAGGAGCACGGCATCGCCGGGTCGGAACGGCGCCAGCGCGAGCGACGCCTCGACCGCGCGCGGCATGCTGCCCAGGTGCACCGGGATGTGCGCCGCCTGGGCCACGAGCCGTGCGTGCGAATCGAACACGGCGCAGGAGTGGTCGAGTCGCTCGGTGATGTTGGGCGAATGGGCGGCGCGCATGAGCGTGGCACCCATCTCCTCGGCGCACGCCGCGAACAGCCCCCGGTAGAGCGCCAGCTCCACCGGATCGAAAGCCGTCGCGCGGCGGCGCGGGCTCACGAGCGTCCCGCGCGGGTGAGCAGCAGCGCTCCGGAGGCGTGCATGCGCGCGCGCCAGCCGGGAGCCAGCCACAGCGTGGCGCCGTCGTCGGCCACCACCGCCGGGCCTCGCAATAGCGCTCCCTCCTGGAGCGCATCGCGCCGAAGCAGCGCCGCCTGGACCGCGCGTCCCTCGTGCCAGGCGCGCACTTTCATGGCGCGGCCCCGGGCGCGGACGCGACTCGCGCGTCGCTCGCGTGGCAGGGCTTCCGGGAGCCAGCCGCCCACCTCGAGCGTCACCACCTGTACCGGTGCGGCGGCATCGGCGAAGCCGTAGCGTCGCTCGTGCACGGCATGGAAGCGCGCGGCGAGAGAGGCGAGCGGCCGTGCGGCCACCGCCAGTTCGTGCGCCTGCCCCAGGACGCGCGCATGCGCGCGATGCTCGAGCCGGACGCCCCGTCGCTCGCCCGGGGCGAACGCGTGGAGCACCTCGCGTTCAAGTCGGGCGAGCGTGCGCTCGAGTGTCCCGCTGTCACGAGCGTCGGCCAGTACACTGCGTGAGCGCTCGCGACGCGAGCCGCCCTCGAGTGCCCCCAGCGCGCACAGCACGCCGGCGTCGCGAGGCCAGATCACCGCCGGCACGCGTAACGCGTCGGCCAGGGCGCAGGCGTGCAGCCCGCCCGCGCCGCCGAACACCACCAGTGCGGCCTCGCGCGGATCCTCGCCACACTCCACCGACACCTTGCGGAGTGCGGCCTCCATGCGGGCCTCGGCCACTCGCAACACGCCGCGCGCTGCGCGCTCGGGGCTTGTGGTACCCAGCTCGCGCGCGAGCCCTGCCAGCGAGCGTCGGGCCGCGGCGCGATCCAGTGTCAACGCGCCGCCCGCCAGCGCATCGCCCGCGATCGCGCCCAGCACCACGAGCGCGTCGGTCACCGTGGTCGGGCCGCCGCGGCCGTAGCAGGCGGGCCCGGGCTCGGCACCCGCGCTCTCGGGCCCCACGCGCAGCACGCCACCGCTGTCCACGCGCGCGATGGATCCACCGCCCGCGCCAACGGTGTGCACGTCGAGTGTGGAGCAGAGCACGGGCACGCCCGCCACTTCGCGACCACGCCGGCGGGGCAGGCCGTCCTCGCCGGTGTCGCGACCGCCCAGGAACGCGCAATCGGTGGACGTGCCGCCCACGTCGAGCGTGAGCGCCGCACGGTAGCCGCACGCGCGTGCCGCCGCGAGCGCGGCGCGCAGCCCCGCGGCCGGACCCGAGAGCAGTTGCCGCACCGGTTCGTCCGCCGCCTGCGCGAGCGGAGCGGTCCCGCCGTGCGACAGGCAGATCTGAAACGAGGCGCCGCGGCCGGAGGCCGCGATCTGCCGAAGATAGTCACGCATGCGGGGGACCAGGTACGCATTCGCCACCGTGGTGGCGAGGCGTTCGTACTCGCGAATCTCGGGCACCAGCTGTACCGCACTCGTGACGGGCACGCCAAGCGCGCCGAGTGCGCGCGCGAGCCGGCGCTCGTGCGCCGGGGCGGACCACGCGTGCAGGAGCCCCACCGCCACGGCCTCGGGCCGGCTCGCCCGCACGCGGCGCACCACGCGCGCCACCTCACGCGCAGTGAGCGGCGTGACCACGCGGCCGCCCGCCGCGAGCCGCTCGTGCGCACCCAGCCGGCGCTCGCGCGGAACGAGCGGAGGTTCGCGCCGGGGCTGCAAGGCATAGAGGTCGGGGCGCTCCTGTCGGCCGATCTCGAGCACGTCCTCGAAGCCCGCGGTGGTCACCAGCGTGACGCGCGCGCCCTTGCGCTCGAGCAGCGCGTTGGTGGCCATGGTGGAACCGTGTCGCACGCGCGTGCCGCGGCCGGCCCCGGCGCAAGCCAGTGCGGCGAGCACCGCGTCCGCGGGCTGGCGCGGTGTGGACGGCAGCTTGAACGCCACCCGGCGCCCGTCGCGCCACGCCACCACGTCGGTGAACGTGCCGCCCGTATCCACGCCGATCGCCTCGGCGACCGGTTCGTCAGTGGCTGCGGCCAGGCGCGGACCGGAGGCTCGCGAGGCTCGCACGCCCTCCCGCGCGCCTCGTCGCGTGCTACTTGCGGGCACGCTTTCTCCAGCGCTCGAACAGGAACACCAGCGCCACGCCCACCACCAGCGCCAGCAGGATCCACGGCGGAATGGGGAATTCGTGCCCCAGCCACGCCAGCAGCGCGAAATAGGGGATCCCGCCCAGCAGCACGGCCACGAAGTAGCGCGGCAGCGGATAGTGCCCGGCCGCGGCCACGATCTTGATGGGCCCGTCGGGCAGCGGCGTCGCCCGGGCCAGCAGGATGGCCAGGAACGACGCCGAGGGCGAGCGGGCGAGCGCCTTGGCGACGCGTTCACGCGAGGGCGCGAAGCGCTTCACCCATGGCCAGTCGGTGCCCAGGATCCAGCGGAACATGATCAGTTGCACGGTGCTCCCCGCACCCGCCGCGGCGGCGCCGAACACGCCCACCTGCCAGGGCTCGAACCGCGGCGCGTAGGTGAGCAGGAGCGGTGTGGTGAACGACGCGGTGGTGGCGTTGTCCACGAACAGCAGCAGGCAGAGCACGGGCAGCGAGATCTCGGGCGGCACGAACTTCGTGAGATCGGCCAGCGAGAACATCAGCACGGCGGGCAAGGGACCTCCGGGGGGACCGCTCGAGCGCTCCGGACCGCACGGCGCAGGACCGTGGCACCTTGCCGCAGCGCTTCCGCCGCCGCAACGTGCCACACGTGAACCGCTGACGAGCGGCAGGCCCGCAGCCCCGACCGGGGTTGCGGGCCCGCTCATGTCTACGCGGTGCTAGCTGATGACTTCGGCGCCGCTGCTCGTGCCGGGCGGCGGTGCGGGCGGGGGTGGCGTGTCGCTCAGCGGGGCGCCACCTGGACGCATGCGCGACCACCAGTTCTGCAGGCTGCGCCGGCGGTACTCGCCGCGCACCAGAGCGCCGGCGCCGAGCGTGCCGAGCGCGATCATGACCACGAAATGCATGAACGTGAGCAACCCGCCCACGAAGCCGAACAACGGCACGATGTGCAGGAGATCGCCGGCGATGCGCAGGCCGTGCAGCGCCACGCCGCCCCACAGCACGGACTGGAGCAATGTGGCTTCGCGAGCCTTGAAGCGCGGGTAGAGCTTGCCCCCGAGCACGCCGTAGCCCACCACGCTGCCCCACAGCGACGCCACTACGAAGAACGCGGCGTAAGCCACCGCCACTGCGGCGGCAAGCGGGATGCCGATGATGGTGATGCACAGGAGCGCGATGACCAGCGCCAGCGCGATGACGCTGGGGATGATGAGCGCCCACAGCAGCAGGCCGATGATGAACGATGGGCCCGGCTCCGACTGGATCGTGGCGAGCGCGCTGCGCGTGCGTTCCGGGGCGAGCTTCACGAACGCCCACGCGAACGCGAGCATGATGAGCATGCCCACGGCGTGCACCATCATCTGGAATCCGGTGCCCACCACGGCGAGCATGGGGAACAGGAACTTGGCGCCCGGCGTGCGCGGCGCCGTCACGCGCTGACCGGCCACGCGCGAACCCGGCTCCTCGCGCAGCGTACCGCCGATACACACCACGTCACCGTCCACGCGCGCCGTGGAAGTGAGCAGCAGGTCGCCGCCCATGGCCGAAACGTTGCCGGTGACCTGGCCGCGCACCTCGACATCACCGCCAAAGCTCACCACGTCGCCCTCGACGACCTGTCCCTGCGAAACGCTCACGTCGCTCCCGAAGCGCACGATGTCGCCGCTCGTCGAGCGGATCTTGGGAACGTCGGGGACCTCGGGGACCTCGGGCACCGCCGGCACGCCGGGTAGCGCCGGCGCCGTCGACCGCGAGGCGCTGTCGCGCGCCGCGGCGCGAGCGCGGGCCGCGTCGCTCCGTTCGTACTGGGCAGCGCTCTCGGGCGGCACGGGCCGGAAGCGCATGGTGCGCTCCTGCGCGGCGCCGTCGAGCGGAAGGGCGATCAGGGCCGCGAAGGCCAGCAGGCCGGTCAGGGTGCCACTGTGGACTGTGCGCATCTCGAGGATCCTCCGCTCGTCACGCTCCGGACGTCGGACTCCCCACGCGGGGGACCGGCCTGGGGCGGTCGAGTCGCGGGGATACGTCTACCGATTCCCCCGATACGCCGGGGGACCGTGCCGGGTTTCCGGCAGGTGCCGAAAAACCAATGGGGAGTCGCGTTTTGCGCGACTCCCCAAGGCTACACACGAGTCAACGGCTGGCCTCAGTGGCCCGTCGTCGAATCCGCCGACATCGTCGTCGTGGAGTCCATACCCATGGCCGTGCTATCGGTGGTCATGATCGGGGTCTCGGTAGCGGCCGGCGTCGGCGTCTCTGCCGCCTTATTGCCACAGCCCACCGCGACGAACGCGAGGGCCAGCGCCATCAGCGCCATAGCAAAAAGCTTACGCATCGTGTGCACGTTCACCTCCTCTCACGCAGCCATCCCCGGCGTTCGCCGAAAACAGCCGTGTTTAATTATCCCAAAGGTCGGGAACCAGAAAAAAACACCACTGAGTTCAAGCGGTGTGGGGCGGCAGCGTCCATGCGCATATGCAGTTGTGACCGCTGCCGGGGGATCACGCGCCCACTCGGGCAGACCCCCTTCAAAAGCGAACCGCAGGCTAGGCACGAACCCCACGCTTGTCAACATGATTCTGCGAACAGGGCAGGCTTGGCGAAGTCCACAACTCCTTGATCGCCAATGAATTAGACGCCATGGCTGTCCGATGTCCAGCGCGGGAAAGCCTTTTCAGGGCCCTCCGAGCGCTTGTTCCAGGTCGGATCGCAGGTCCCGCACGTCCTCGATGCCCACCGAGAGCCGCAGCAAGCCGTCCGCGAAACCCATCGCCAGGCGCCGCTCACGAGGCACCGAGGCGTGCGTCATGGACGCCGGGTGGCACACCAGGCTCTCGACGCCCCCCAGGCTCTCGGCGCGGGTGAACAGCCGGAAACGGTCGAAGACCAGGCGCCCGGCCTCGAGCGAGCCGTCGCCCGGGATGAACGAGATCATGCCGCCGAAGCCCGACGCCTGCCGCTTGGCCAGCACGTGCTGCGGGTGCTCGGAAAGCCCGGGGTAGAACACACGGGACACGCGGGCGTGCTTGGCCAGCACGCTCGCCAGCTCGCGGGCGTTCTCGTCGTGACGTTGCATGCGCACGGCGAGCGTCTTGGTGCCGCGCAGGCACAGGAAGCAGTCCATGGGCCCCGGCACGGCACCCGCGGCGTTTTGTAGGAATCGCAACTGCTCGTGCAGCTCGTCGTCGTTCAGTAACAGCGCGCCGCCGATCATGTCACTGTGGCCATTCAGGTACTTGGTCACCGAATGAAACGCCACGTCGGCACCCAGCTCCAGCGGGCGCTGGAAGTAGGGCGTCATGAACGTGTTGTCCACGACCACCTTGATGCCGCGCGGCTTCGCGCGCTCGGCCACGGCCGCGATGTCGGTGAGTTGCATGAGCGGATTGGTGGGCGTTTCCACGAACACCATGCGCGTGTTCGGCTGGAACGCGCCCGAGATGGCGTCCAAGTCGGTGGCGTCCACGAACGTGAAGTCGAGGCCGTGCCGCCGCCACACCTTGTCGAACAGCCGGAATGTGCCGCCATAGGTGTTCTGGCCGCACACCACGTGGTCGCCCGAGGACAGCGTTTGCACCAGCGCATTCGTGGCCGCGAGGCCCGAGGCGAACGACAGCCCGTGCTTGGCACCCTCCAACCCGGCCAGGTTGCCCTCGAGTGCCGCCCGCGTGGCGTTGTGCGTGCGCGCGTACTCGAAGCCCTTGTGCTTGCCGAGGGCCTCCTGCGCGTACGTGCTGGTCTGGTAGATGGGCGTCATCACCGCGCCCGTGGTGGGGTCGGGCTCCTGCCCCGCGTGCACGGCCTTGGTGCCGATGCCGGCGTTCGGATCGAGCTTCGCCACTACTCCCCTCCCGCGATGAACTGCAGCATGTCGAAGCGCGTGAGGATGCCCCTCACGGCGCCATCGCTCTTGACCAGCACGGCGGCGTTTCGAGACGCCATCAGCCGCGTGACCACGTCGGCCGGCTCATCCGCGCCCACCACGGGCAGCGGCGGCCCCATGATGGCGTCGAGCGGGCGCTCGAGCGACGACGGGTCGGCGAGCGCGCTCTTCAAGACGTCGCCCTCCTCCAGCGTGCCCACCACCTCGCCACCGCGGAACACCGGAAGCTGCGAGATGTCGTGCTGCTGGATCAGGCTGAGCGCGCGCTTCAAGGGCTCGCCCGACTCCACGCTGAACAGCGTGCGCACGCGCGCCGCCTTGCCCGCGGCGATGTTGCCCACGCGCACGGCAGACGGGTCGAGCAGGTGGTTGTCGCGCATCCATTCGTCGTTGTGCACCTTCGTCAGGTAGCGCTCTCCGGTGTCCGGGAGCAGCACCACCACCAGGTCGTTCGGGCCGCAGTCCTTCGCGACTTGCAGCGCCACCCACGCCGCCATGCCCGCCGAGCCGCCGACGAAGATCGCCTCCTCGCGCGCGAGCGTGCGAGTCAGGTTCAGGCCGTCGTGGTCGTTGCACGAGACCACTCGGTCCACCACGGCGAAGTCGGTCGCGGTGGGAATGAAGTCCTCGCCCACGCCCTCGATCTTGTAAGTGTGGGCCTCACCCATCTCGCCCGTCTCTTTGTAGTGCTTGAGGATCGAGCCCACCGGATCGGCGCCGATGATCTGGATCTTCTCGTTCATCTTCTTCAAGTAGCGGCCCGTGCCGGAGATGGTGCCGCCAGTGCCCATGCCGGCCACGAAGTGCGTGATGCGGCCCTTGGTCTGCTCCCACAACTCCGGGCCCGTGCTCTTGTAGTGCGCTTCGGGATTGGCGGGGTTGTGGTACTGGTTCATGAGCACCGCCCCCGGCCGCTCGCTGGAGATGCGCTTGGCGACGCTGTAGTAGCTGTCGGGATGCTCCGGCGCGACGGCGGTGGGGCTCAGGTAGACCTCGGCGCCGAACGCCTTCAAGAGGTTCACCTTCTCGCTCGAGACTTTGTCCGGCATGCAGAACGCCGCGCGGTAACCCTTGATTACCGCGACCATCGCCAGCCCCAAGCCGGTGTTCCCCGACGTGCATTCGACGATGGTGCCGCCGTGCTTCAAGCGGCCCTCCTTCTCGGCCGCCTCGACCATGGCGAGGCCGATCCTGTCCTTGACGCTGCCGCCGGGGTTGAAGAACTCGAGTTTCGCCAGCACCGGGCAGGGCAGGTCCTTCGCCACGCGTCGCAGGCGCACCAGCGGCGTGTGCCCGATGGTGTCGAGAATAGACTCGAAGTAGTGCACGCCCTCGAGGACGTTGCTCACGGGGGGTCGCTCCTTGGGGATTGGTGAGCCGAGTCGGGAGCGGCCGGCGCGCCCCGTGCGGCGTGTACGGGGGCCGCATGCTCTGGGCCGCGACGAGGTTAGGAGCGGCGGGGCCCGGTGGCAAGCGCCTCCGACGGACGGTCGGCGCCGAGACGCGAAAAGCCCCCGCGCGTCCAACGCGGGGGCCTTCGTCAGCTCGCGGCGGTCAGGCTCAGTGCCCGGTACCGCCCATCTTCATCTTTTCCTTCTGCGGATTGTGCGGCAGCGGCGGCATCACGGCCGGCGTCTTGTGCACGATGTGCGGCTGGTAGACGGCGAAGTTGAACACCGGACTGTTCGTGGGCGTATGGCAACCCACGCAGGTCGCCTCGGTGATGCGCTGCGGCTGCGTCGGCATCGCTTCATGCTGCGTTCCCATGCCATGGCAGTTCTCGCACTGGACGTTGGCGAGCTTTGGGGCGTCGTCCGCGGTCTGGAATCCGCCCGGCTGCTTGTAGCCCACCACGTGGCAGGTGACGCACTCGGGCGTGGCGTCCTTCTTCTGGTCCACCAGCGTCTGCCACGCCCTGGCATGGCCGGTGGTGAGCCACTGCGCGAACTCGGGCACGTGGCAACGCTGGCACACCTCGGTGCCCACGAAATGGTCCACCGACGGCTTCTGCGCCTGCCCCTCGCCACCCGTCTGCAGCTGGGCCTGCGCCGCGCGCACCTTCTCGAACTTGCGCATCTTGTCGTTGAACGCGTCGTTGAAGGCCTTGACCATCTGGAGGATCTCGGACTTCTCCTGCACCTCGGGCCCCAGCACGTACACGTCGTTCTCGCCGGTCTGCATGCGCTTCGAGGCATCCAGCGTGAGCAGCGTCCGACCGATGTTCTGGCCCTTCTCGCCGCCGTAGCTGGCCACGGTGTTCTTGATCATGCGGCCCTTCTGCAGCACGGGCACGTTGCGGCCGGCGATCAACGCGTCGATGCCTTCCACGCCGGTGACCATGTCCTCGCTCTCGACCTTGCCCAACTGCGAGAGCAGCACGATCACCGTGGCGCCCTTCTTGCGCAGCTCCCGCACCACGCGCGCCGCGGCCAGCGCCGGGTCCTCCAGCGTGAGCGAGTCGCGCGACGGGCCCAGGTCCACCTTGTCGCTCGTGAGCCCGAAGATGCCCACGCTGACGCCGCCCTTCTTCACGATCACGTAGGGCGGCACCAGTGTCTTCTTGGTGCCCTTGTCCCACACGTTGGCGCACACCATCGGCAGCTTGGAGCGCTTGAGCTGCGACAGCAGGAACGCGCGGCCGTACTTCAACTCCTTCTCGCTCAGGCCCACCGCGTCGGTGCCGAGCAGCACCATGGCGTCCATCAAGAACCACGCCTTGTCGCGGTACAGGCTATCCGCCGCCTCGGGGAAGAACCCACCGTTGTCCACGAGCACGACCTGTCCGTACTGGGCCCGGATGCTGTCCGCGAAACTCGCCCGCCGGGCGAGACCCCCCTTGGGGGTGTGTCAACCACAGGGCTCGTTCTCGCCCTTCACGTCGGTGGTGGACAGAATGATCAGCTTGCTCGGTTCGAGCACCTTCGCGGGCGTGGCGGCAACCAGCAGTGCGACGGCGATGGCGACGGCCACGAAGGCAGCGGCGAGCCGCGAGGAGAGCGACTTCATGATGGGCGCTGGTCTCCTGATCGGGTGCGGCCCGATCCCGGAAGGTTGAGGACGGCGAAATCGAACTGACCAACAAGTCTAGGCAGCCCCCGCGCGGGGGTCAAGGTCAAGTCCTCGTGCAGTTTGCGAGATTCAAGGCGCCTGCGGGGTTGCGGCCGCGGGCGGCTGTGCGTTCTTGACGTACCGATCGAACCAGTCGAGCGCGCGCGCCCAGTAGTCGAGCACGCTCTCGCGCGCGGCCGGGCCGTGGTCCTCGTAGGGATACTCCACCAGTTGCACCGTCTTCCCCAGCCCGTTCATGGCCTCGAACAGCCGCTGGCTCTGCATGGGGTGGGTGCCCACGTTGGTATCGTCCAGGTTGTGCGCCAGCAACAGCGGCGCGTCGATCTGGTTGGCGTACAGGAACGGCGACATGCCGAGGTAGGTGTCGCGCGCCTCCCACAGGTTGCGCGTCTCGGACTGGAACGTGAACGGCGTAAGCGAGCGATTGTACGCCCCGTCGCTCGCAAGGCCGGCGCGAAACAGCCGCGTGTGCGCCAGGCAGTTGACGGTCGAGAACGCGCCGTAGGAGTGTCCGCCCACGCCGATGCGATTGCGATCGGTGAAGCCACGGCGCACGCACTCGTCCACCGCCGCCTGCGCCGAGCGCTTGAGTTCCGCCACGTACTGGTCGTTCGTGCCGACGATGGCCAGATCGGGCTTCACCACGGCGTAGCCCTGCGTGACCAGCACTTCGGAGTTGAGTGGGCTCTGCGATGGAAAGCGATTCGCCGAGGTGCGGTTCTGCGACGCCGCGGCCGCCGAGCGGAAGTCGTTCGGATAGATCCAGAAGATGGTCGGGAGCGGGCCCATCTCCGGCTTCCAGTCGGGGGGCAGGATCACCTCGGCGTTGAGCGTGACGCCGTCGTCGCGCTTGAACGTGAACTGCTGGCGCGGCGCGCGTGACAGCGCCTGGGCGGGATTCGTGAATGCGCTCACCGCCATGCCCGACGTCTCGCCGGCGCGGCGCAGGAACCAGTTGGGCGGCTCGTTGGCCGACTGCGCCAGTGTCAAGAAGCGCTTGCCGTCGGCGGCGAGCAGCGTGACCGGCGTCTCAAGGCGCGCGGCCTCGCTCTCGAACATGCGCACGGGCTTGCCACCGTCGAACGCGCAGCGATCGAGGAACGGACGCTGGCCGTCGGCACGGAAGCCGTCGCCGAACCGGAAATGCGACTTGCCGTCGGGCGAGATCCACGCCAGCTGGGCGTGACGACCGTCCTTCATCGCGATGCGGCCGGGAGCGTCGTAGGCACCCTCGCTGGAGCGGAACACCAGCACGCCTCGTCGGGAGGGATTCTTCACGTCGAGCCACGATTGACGCTGGAGCCGGCGCGGCTCGTAGCCCTCGTAGAGCAGCAAGCGAGCGCCGTCAGCGGTGAACACCATGCCGTCGAGCGGGAACTCAGTGCGCGCCACCTCGACCGGCTGGCCCGTGAACGGCGCGTCCAGGCGAAGAACGCGATCCGCGCCGGGTGAGGGCAGCGTGGTGTCGCGCACCGCGGCCTGCGGCGAGGCGCCCGGCTTGTCCTCCCACGACGCGAACCACAACGTCTTGCCGTCGGGAGCCCAGGTGTAGTCGCGGTAGCCCAGCGGCGAGACGCTGGCCACAGCACTCCGGTCGTTGAGCGGTACGTCGGCGAGCGCGACGGGAGCGCCGGAGCCGGCTTCGTCGGTTGCCGCGAGTGGCCACAGCTCGACCTTGCGCGGGAACAGGTAGGCGGGGAAGCCGAGCGGCGCGGGCAACGGGAAGCGCTGCACCACGAGCCACTTCTCGTCCGGCGAGATCTCACAACCCGCGAACGCCACCGGCGAGCCCAGCAGTCGCGGCGTTCCGGACCCGGCCTCGCCGGGTGCCCCAACGGGTACCCGTGCCAGTTGCGTCGTGACGGTGTAAGCGAAGCGCGCCTGGTCGTCCGGCGTGCGCAGCACGTCGCGCGCCGTGCGCTGGGCCGTGGCTCGGCCGGCGGCCTTCCGAACGGAGGGGCCCTGGGGAACTTTCGTGGCCTCCGGCCACGATTGGGAGCCGTCGCCGGCAACGAGCGTGGCGAACACGGCCAGGCCGTCATTGGCCCACTCGAGCAGTCCGCTCACGGAGTGGAGCCGCACACCCTCGATGCGACGGGCATCGCCGCTCGCGGCCTCGACCACCCACAACTCGCCGCCACCCTTCGCGAACGCCATGCACGCGACGCGATCGCCCTTCTGCGACCAGCGCACCGTGCCGAGTAGCACGTCCTTCGGTAGCTTGGCGCGCACCTGCGAGCCGTCGGCCACCTTGTAGAACGTGAGCCCGGCGGCCGCGTTCTTGAGGCCGCTGCGGTTGGCCCACATCTCGGGCAGCACCTCGAGGCTGGCGAGCTTCTCGACCGGCTCGGCGAGCGTTGCGATGGGGATGAGCGAGCGCAGGTCGCTCACCGCGAGCCAAGCGCCGTCGGGCGACGCATTGGGCGCGCCGCGCGGCAGGCGGGGCGCGGTGAGCAGCTCCGCCATGATCGGCGGGGGGACGCTGTAGTCGGAATCGTCCGCCGCTCGCGCCGGAGGCGCGAGACACAAGAAACCAGCAGCGGCGGCGAGCACGAGGGTACGCAAGCGCATGGGGGACTCCTCGGCGGGAGTGCGGAAGGCTGGGCCGGGAACGGCCCGAGACTCCGTTAATCTAGTCCCCGAGAGAGCCGCCGTTCCACCCCTCAAGTGACGCGCGCGGCGGGACGTGCCCCGAACGCCCGTGCCCGCAGAGGCGCGGGCCGACCCGAATGCACGCCAGGCACAAGTCCGATACCCTGCCCGTACCATGACCGCGCACTACGATACGCTAAACGAGACCGAATGGGCCGAGGTGGACCGCATCCACGAGCTGCTCGACGAGGGCGAGATCGAGGACGCGCGCACGGCGCTGGACGAGCTGATGCGCCGCCGCCCAGAGCACCCGGACCTGCGCATCGAGGACGCCACGCTCAAGCTGGAGGAGGGCGAACCGCACCAGGCGTTGGCGGCGTTGAAGGGCGCCGAGCGTTCGGCTGACCCGGCGCGCTACTTCTACCTGCGTGCCGCCGCATTTCACGAGTTGTCCCGGTTCGCCGAGGCCGAGGCCGACGTGCTGCGCTCGGTGGCGGTGCACCCAGGCTACGCCCTGGCCCATGACCTGCTCTCGCGCGTTCGCGACCACCTTGGCGACCCGAAAGGTGCGGCCGAGGCGTCCGAGGCCGCGGCCGAGCTCGACCCCGAGAACTTCCCCGAACCGCTCGAGGTGAGCGACGAGGCGTTCGACGCGATGGTCGAGAAGGCGGTGGCCGACTTGCCCGAGAAGGTGCGCGTGAAGCTGGAGGAACTGCCTGTGCTCGTGCAGCCACTGCCCAGCTCCGAGATGCTCGGCGAGGAGAACCCTCCGCTCACGCCCGACCTGCTGGGACTGTTCGTGGGCCGGCACATCTTCGCCCAGCTCCCTACCGCGGTGCCCGGCGCGCCGGGCGCGATCTTCCTGTTCCGGAAGAACCTGCTGCGCGCGTGTACCGACACGGAAGAACTCGCGACGGAGATCCGGGTCACCGTGCAGCACGAGGTCGGCCACCTGCTCGGGCTGGACGAGGACGAGTTGGAGGACTGGGGGCTGGCGTGAGTCACCCGAATCACCCGAGCGTCAGGAATGCCTCGTCGCGGCTCTCGGAGAACTGCTCGATGCGATCGCGCTCTCGTCGGAGAAGCACTTCCACGGCAGGCGTGGTGCTGTTGCCGAGACGAACCCAGATCACCTTCGGCGGCGGCCCAAGCATGACGCTGAGGCGATGAAAGTCCTCGTCCTTCGTCACGAGAATGAACCCGCCGTCGGCTGCACGATCCCAAACCGTGCGGTCAGCCGCACCGGATAGCCCGAGTCCTTGAACGTGGGCGGAACCCGGGTAGGCGTCCTCCAGTAGATGCACAAGTTTCGTCGGGAGGTTCTCATCGAAGAGGAGCTTCAATCGTTCCTCGCCGGCCGCGCGAGCGGCTCAGCTCGCCATGCGGCGTTCGCGATCGGCCGCGAAAGCCAGGCACGCGCGAATGTCCTCGCGAGCAAGCTGCGAGAACTCGGTGAGGACCATGTCCTCGCTCATTCCACCTGCAAGATACGAAAGCACATCTTCGACGGTGAGCCGCGTCCCACGAATGGACGGCTTCCCGAAGCGGATGGTGGGGTCGAGAACGATACGATCACGGTAGTCCATGAGGTTGACGCTAGGAGGCTTCTCCCGGGGGGTCAAGCCCTCGATTTTTCGACTCGCAATCGGCCATAGGTCACGGGCTGGTACGTCTCACATGTGATGCTCATCGTTCGAGCCTCGCCCCGACCTTCTGTGCGGCGCCAGATAGCGGTTCGGCACGTTCGGGAGCCGCGGCACCTTGCGTCCGCTCGCCACGAGCAAGCGACGGACATTGTCGTACACCTGCCGTTCGGCGCGATGCATCTGCGGCAGCAGCCCGGCCTGGGCGTAGCTCACCGGCGTCACGTCAAACAGCGTGGTCTCCCACTCGAACCCCCGTCCCCACACCAGCCCCTCGAGGCGCGTATTGGGCCGGGCGCCCGCGCCGAGCAGCAGCTCGAGGATCGGCGCCGAACGGTTGTCGTGCGAGTTGACCGTGTGGAACAGCGGCGTGTGCCCGCAGAGTCCGTCCTTGTCGAGCGCCGCGCGCGCGTCCACTTCCGCGCCGAGTTCGAGCAGCACGCGCGCGGCCGCCAGATGGCCGTACTCGGCCGCCACGTGCAGCAGCGAGGCGC
The DNA here is from genome assembly GCA_964418975.1 of uncultured bacterium. Lineage (GTDB taxonomy): Bacteria > Eisenbacteria > RBG-16-71-46 > RBG-16-71-46 > RBG-16-71-46 > JAIOPA01. The sequence goes on from CAYQNV010000109.1 coordinate 35,877, forward strand.
CCGCGAGCGGCGTGAACGCCGACACCAGCGAGCTGCGGTGGCGGAGCAGCGTCGCGTCGGCCCGAATTGCCGAGCGCAGTGCTTCCGCGTCGTTCAGCAGCACCGGGGCGAGCGCCGGGTCTCCGAGTTCGGCGCCCCGGTCCAGCAACAGCCGCACGCAGGCCGGGAACCGGTCGGAGCGCGTGTACATCTCCGTGAGCCAGTGCACCGGAGCCTTGCCCCGCAGCGGAGCGCGCGCGTCCAGCCCTGCATCCAGTTGAGCGGACATCTGCTCGACCGAGTGCAGCTCGCACGCGACCAGGAACTCGGCTTCGCTCGCGCCCATTGCGACCGCCATTACGGGAGGACCGTGACCGTGCCCTTCTCCATGTTCATCGCGCACGCGTAGTGCATCGTGCCCGGGCTGGTTCCCGACAGGTCGATGCGCACTGGCTCGTTCAACGGCAGATCGTACTTGCGGCCGGTCTCGGCGAAGATCGCCTCGGTGGCGCACGTGCTCTCGGTCTTGCGCGTGATCACGAGCACAGGGGCCTGGCCCTTCTTGAAGATGACGTCCGCGGGCTGGAAGCCCATGTCGGTCACGGTCACGTGCACTTCCTTGGGGCTCACCGCGGCACAACCGACGACGGCGAACAACGCGGCGACAACGAGCAAACGACGCATGGGACGACTCCTTAGCTGGTGGAACGCCGGTGCGGGCCGTGGACCGGCGACGCTGTGGGGCCGGGACGATGTCCCGGTCCGGTTCGAGATTCACGGGCGAGTATTCACTTGAAGCTCCGCAACCGCAACGACGACATCACCACCGACATGCTGGACAGCGCCATCGCGAGCGATGCCAGCATGGGGTGCAACTCCCCGTGCCAGCCGAGCACGGGGCCCACCGCGCCGCCCGGCGCCATGAGCGGCACCAGCACGCCGGCGGCCACGGGGATCAACACCACGTTGTAGGCGAACGCCCAGAACAGGTTTTGGCGGATCACGTGAAGCGTGCGGCGAGCGAGCCGGAACGCGTCGGGCACGGCCGAGAGGTCGCCGCCCAGCAGCGTGAATGCGCTCGCCTCCATCGCCACATCGGTGCCGCTCGCCATGGCCAGACCCACGTCGGCCTGCGCCAGCGCGGGCGCGTCGTTCAGTCCGTCACCGACCATCGCCACGCGCCTCCCCTGCTTCTGGAGGCGATCGATCGCCGCCGACTTCTCGTTCGGCAGCACGCCCGCGAGCACGCGCTCGGGCTCGATCCCGGCTTGCGTGGCCACCGCGGCCGCGGTGCGCGCGTTGTCGCCGGTGATCAGCCACAGCTCGAGGCCGCTCTCGCGCAGTCGACGCACCACGGCGGGCGCCTCGGGCCGCATCGTGTCGGCGAGCCCCAGGAGCCCGAGCAGCTCGCCCTGTTCGGCCACGGCGATCACCGTGCGCCCCAAGGCCTCGAGTCGTTCGCGTTCGGCCGCGAGCGGCGCGTCCGAAGCTCCAAACTCGGCGAGCATGGCCGACGTGCCCGCGACGATGGCGTGGCCCTCGGCCAGGGCGTACACGCCGCGGCCGGGGGTGACGCCGAAATCATCCGAGTCGCGGGGCTCCGCCCCGCGTGTTCGCGCACCGCGGAGGACTGCCAACGCCAGGGGGTGCTCGCTGCGGCGCTCGGCGGTGGCCGCGGCCGAGAGCAGGCGCTGCTCGCTCACGCCGGCGGCGGGCACGACGTCGGTGAGTTGCGGCGCGCCGAGCGTGAGCGTGCCGGTCTTGTCGAACACCACGGTGTCCACGCGTTCGGCGCGCTCGAGCGCGCTCGCGTCGCGCGCGAGCAGTCCCATCTCGGCGCCGCGCCCGGTGGCCGTCACCAGTGCGGTGGGCGTGGCGAGGCCGAGTGCGCATGGGCAGGCAACGATCAGCACGGCCACGAGCTTCAAGAGCGAGGCGGTCACGCCGGCGCCCGACAGCCACCACACGCCAAACGCCACCAGCGCCACGACGATCACGATGGGCACGAACACCGCGGCGATGCGGTCGGCCAAGTGTTGCACGCTCGCCTTGGTGGTCTGCGCGCGCTCCACCAGTGCCACCACCTGCATGAGCAGCGAGTCCGCCCCGACGCGCTCGGCACGCATGCGGAACGCACCCATGCCGTTCAGCGTGCCGCCGGTGACGGCATCGCCCGGACCCACGTCCACTGGGAGCGCCTCGCCGGTGACGAGCGCGCGGTTCACGCTGGAGCGTCCGTCCAGGAGCACGCCGTCCACCGGCACGCGGTCGCCGGGCCGCACCAGCAGCACGTCGCCGGGCATCACGCGGTCGAGCGCCACCGACTCCTCGAGACTGCCGCGCACGCGGACCGCCGAGCGCGGCCGCAGCTCGAGCAGTGCCCGGAGTGCGCGCGACGTGCCGCTCCTCGCGCGGGATTCGAGCATCCGGCCGAGCAGGATCAACGCCACGATGGTGACCGACGTGTCGAAGTAGAGATGGAGCCCCGCCACCTCCGACGGCACACCCGCCAGCTCCGCTGTGTGCGCCACCCCGCGGCCGGAGGCCGCGAACAGTACAAAGCCCGAATAGGCGAATGCCGTGAGCGTGCCGAGCCCGACCAGCGTGTCCATGTCGGGCGAGCGACGGAGCACGCCCCGTGCGAGGCCACGCAGGAACGGCCAGCCGGCCACGAACTGCACGGGTATCGCCAGAACGAACTGAGCGAGCCCCTGTTGCCACGCGTTGCCGGGCAGGAGTCCGGGCACCAGCATGCCGGCGTGCGCGATCATGAACACGCCGCCGCCGCACACGGCCGCGAGCAGGAACCGGCTTCGCACCTGGCGCGACTCTTGTTCCCGCTCGCGCAGCTCGCGGTCGTCTGGCGTAACACTCGTCACCGGGTAGGCGTCGTAGCCGGCGCCGCGGATGGCGGCGGCGAGCTGCGACGCGAGCGGCTCCACGCTCGCGCCGGCCCCGGCACTCGACACGGCCACGTCGGCCTCGGCGCGCTGCGTGGCCAGGTTGACGCGCGCGGCCAGCACGCCCGGCACGCCGGCCATGGCTCCTTCCACACGGCTCACGCACGACGCGCAGTGCATGCCCGAGATGCGCAGGCGCAGCGTTTCGGTCGCGGGGCGCGGCTCACCCTCGCGTCGGATGGCGCCGAGCGGGACGAAACTGGACATTAGATGCTCCCGGCCTCCGGCCGGGGTGAGGTCGGGACGGCGTCAGGGGTGCGGACGGAGCCCGGCGTTCCGACGGCACCCGTGCTGCGTCTCCAGTCGCGCCAGCGCCACCACGTGTAGATCACCGGGATCACCTCGAGCGTCAGGAACGCGGACGTGAACAGCCCACCCACCATGGGGGCGGCCACGCGTTTCATCACATCCGCACCCGCGCCCTGCGACCATAGCAGTGGCACCAGGCCGATCATCATGGTCGCCACGGTCATGAGCTTGGGACGCACGCGCTGCACCGAGCCCTCGAGCGTCGCCTCCACGATGTCTTCCAGGTCCCGGATGCGACCCTCGCGCTTCCGGCGGAAGTAGGCCGAATCGCAGTAGACGATCATGACGACCCCGGTCTGGGCGGCGAGGCCGACAAGCGCGATGATGCCGACCCAGACGGCGGTCGAGAGGTTGTAGCCCAGCGCCGCCATCAACCAGACGCTTCCGACGAGCGCGAACGGCACCGAGCAGAGAACGATCAGCGCCTGCACCATGTTCCCGAAGTTCATGTAGAGGAGGACGAGCACGATCACCAAAGTTAGTGGAATCAGAAACCGCATCCGCTCCTGCATCGACTGAAGAAGTTCGTACTGCCCCGTCCATTTCAGGGAGTAGCCGGCCGGG
>CAYQNV010000110.1:0-9045 GCA_964418975.1 uncultured bacterium
CTTCGACACGCCGTCGCGCACCGGCGCGCCGGCCACATACAGCGGCCCTTCGATCGTGCGCGGCGTGCCGCCGTCGAGGCCGACGGCCTTGTCTTCGGCATCCATCCGGATGTCCAGGTACTTCTCGAGACCGAGGCCGGCCGCGAGCAGCGCGGCTTCGCCATCCTGACCGAGCTTGTTCAGGTAGTTGACGCCGGCCCACACTTCGTCGGGCGTGATGTCGAGATCGTCGATCGCCTTGAACAGGTCGCCGAGCAAACGTAGCACGACCTGCTGCGTACGCGGCTAGAACTGGGCACGCGCTACGCCGACCTGGTCTACAACGGCCTTTGGTACACGCCGCTTCGTCGCGCGCTCCAGTCGTTCGCGGACACCGCACTCGAGGTGGCCACCGGCGAGGTCACGGTGGAGCTCTACAAGGGCCGCGCCGTGGCCGTGGGCCGCACCAGCCCGCAGACGCTCTACCGCCCCGACCTGGCGTCGTTCAACATGAGCGGCTACCGACCGAGTGACGCCGAAGGCTTCATCCGCCTGTTCGGTCTCCCGCTCGCCACCGCCGCGCAACGCGGCAATGGCGCCAGGAAGGACGCCGCGGTGGGCACCCATGCCTGACGATTTCCCGGAAGGAACGCAAGCTCGTGGCTGAGCCGAAGAAAGAAGCGGTGTGGCAAGGTCGGCTTGCGACTGGCCTCGACCCGCGTGCGCAGAAGCTCAACGACTCACTACCGGTCGACGCCCGGCTCGTGACCGAGGAGCTGGCGCTGTCGCGTGCCTACGCCACGACGCTGGCGGAATGCGGCGTGATGACCGAAGCCGAGCGTGACGCGCTCCTCGCCGCCTGCGATGAATTGGATACTGGCCTGGCCTCCGGCCAGGTGGTGTTGGCAGGCGAAGACGTTCACTCGGCGGTGGAGTCGGCATTGGGGGACCGCGCCGGCGAGCCCGCGCGCCGACTGCACACCGGCCGCTCGCGCAACGACCAGATCGCCACACTGCTGCGCATGCACGTCATGCGCTTGTGCGACACGGCCGTGGAGGGCGTGCGCGAGCTGGAACGCGCGCTCGTCACGCAGGCGCGCGAATCCGGCGACTTGGCCTGCGCGGCCTACACTCACCTCCAGCCGGCGCAGCCCGTGCGACTCGCCCACTGGTGGTTGGCGCACGTCGAGGCATTCTCGCGCGACGAGGAGCGTTTCGCCGAGGCGCGCGAGGCGGCCGACCGCCTGCCATTGGGCGCCGGCGCGGTGGCCGGTACGCCGCTTCGCTACGATCGGGCGTCGCTCGCCACGCGCCTCGGATTCTCGCGCGTGGCCTTGAACTCGCTGGACGCGGTGGGCGATCGCGATTTCGCGGTGCAGTACTTGAACGCCGCGGCACTCCTCGGCGTGCACCTGTCGCGGCTCGCCGAGGATCTGGTGATCTTCTGCTCGCCGGCGTTCGGGTGGTTCGTGGCGCCGGACGGGTTCTCGACCGGCTCGAGCCTGCTGCCCCAGAAGCGCAATCCCGACCTGTTCGAGCTGGCGCGCGGCAAGAGCGCGCGACTGATCGCGAACGCGCAGCGGCTCGTTGTCCTCCTGAAGGGCCTGCCGAGCTCGTACCAGAAGGACCTTCAGGAAGACAAAGAGGCGGTATTCGACACGGCCGACACGCTCGAGAACCTGCTCGCCGCACTCCCGCCCGCCATTGACGCATTGGTGCCGCGGCCCGAGCGCATCGCCGCCTCGCTCACCACCGATCTCTTAGCTGTGGAACTTGCCGACGCGCTCGTGGCCGAGGGCGTGCCGTTCCGCGACGCGCATCGCGTGGTGGGAGAGCTCTGGGCTGCCGGCGAGCAGGCCGCGTGCGAGCCCGCGGCGCTGCCGCTCGAGCAGCGGCTGGCGCTGTCGCCGCATTTCACCGGCGAGCGCCTCGCGGCGCTCACGGTCGAAGCGGCCATCTCGCGCCGCACGCACGCGCCTGGCGCGGGCTCCACGGCGCACCAGCTCGCCATCGCCGAGGCGCGGCTGGGATTGGGCCCGGGTGACGACGCCGACGTGCGCTCGCCTGAGGACGGCATGCCGCGCGATGCTTCGCGCGTGGCGGCGGGCCCGGTGTCGCTCCCGACCGCGGCCCGGCCGGAGGCTGGGCTCGAGGACAACGCCACGCGCGTGGTCGGCGAGAACCTGGTGCTGCGCCGAGCACGCGTCGCGGACGTGCCCGGCATCGCCGGCGTGATGGCGCCCTACGTCGTGGAGGGCGCGCTGCTGCCGCGACCGGTCTCGGAGCTCTACCAGTGCGTGCGCGAGTTCCATGTGGTGGAGCGAGTTTCACCCGACGGTGCCTCCGGCACCATCGTGGCGTGTGCGGCATTGCGGCTCTTGTGGCGGGACTTGGGCGAGGTGCGCTCGTTGGCGGTGCGGCCCGACGCGCATGGCAAAGGGCTCGGCGCGGCTCTCGTGGAGGTCGTCGTGGCCGACGCGCGAGCACTCGGGCTGCCGCGCATCATCGCGCTCACGCGCGAGGTGGGGTTCTTCCAGCGCTCGGGCTTTCGCGCCGAGGCGCGCGAATCCATTCCGCGCAAGGTGTGGACCGACTGCGTGCGCTGCCCCAAGCGCCACGCCTGTGACGAAGTCGCCATGACGCTCGACCTGGTCGCCGGGGCGTCCGAGGAGGCCGCGCGCCAGGCGCGCTCGTACGTATTGCCCATGCCGGCGGCGGCCCCGTCCGACCCGTCGCTGCCGGTGATCTCATGAAGGAGCTCGCAAGAAAGGAGCACATCAGAATGTCCGGTGCGCCCGAACACCTGGTGGATCTCGCGGGCCTGGACCGCGCATTCGTGCTGGAGCTCTTCGCCGAGGCCGATCGCCTGCGCGCCGCGCGCGGCACGCCCAAGGCGCCCAAGCCGCTCGCCGGCAAGACCGCCGCACTCGTGTTCCACAAGCCGTCGCTCCGGACGCGCGTGTCGTTCACCGTGGGCATGCACGAGCTGGGCGGCGACGCCGTGGACCTGAGCGGCTCCGAGGTGAGCGAGTCGGGGCGCGAGAGCGTCGAGGACGTGGCGCACGTGCTCTCGGGCATGGTGGACCTGATCGTGATGCGCACGTTCTCGCACCGATTGGTCCAGCGCCTGGCCCAGCACGCCACCATCCCGGTGATCAACGCGCTCACCGACCACTCGCACCCCTGCCAGATCCTCGCCGACCTCTACACATTGTGGCGCGCGGGCCGCGACCTGGACAGCATCACCATCGCGTGGGTGGGCGACGGCAATAACGTGCTCCACTCGTGGCTCGAGGCCAGCACGCTGTTCGGCTTTCGCCTCCGTGTCGCCGTTCCGGACGGCTTCGAGCCCGACGCCGGCCTTTACTTGGACGCCGAGGCGCGCGCCAAGGGTTCGGTCAAGCGTGTACGTGACCCGTACGAGGCCGTGCGCGGCGCCGACATGGTGTACGCGGACACGTGGACCAGCATGGGCCAGGAGGAGGAGGCCGAGTGGCGGCGCATCGCGTTCAGCGGCTACACGGTGGACGAGCGCATGATGGCTGCGGCCAACGCCGACGCCGTGTTCATGCACTGCCTGCCCGCGCACCGCGGCGAGGAAGTCACCGACGCGGTGATCGACGGACCGCAGAGTGTGGTGGTGGAGCAGGCCGAGAACCGACTGCACTTACAAAAGGCGCTCATGGTGGCGCTGGCGGGCGGCAGCTGGAATCGCGTGCCGCGGAAGGCGCGCGGGCGGCGGACGGCAAGCGCGGCCCTCGTGTCGCAGCCCATCGCATAGCCGGCGTTACGGAACCGTCACGAAGTGAGCCCGGGCGACGGGCCCGCGCACCGCTGTGCTAACCTTTCCGCCCATGTTCCGTACCCCCGCGCTCCTGCGCGCCGCGCTCGTCGCTCTATCTGTCGCCCTCGCCTCGTCCTCCCACGCCCAGGGCCTTCGGCTCACGCGCCCCGCGCCCTGGTCGCCGGATTCCGTGGTGAAGGCGGTGATCACGGGCGGGTCCGCCCAACTCACGCCCGACCCGGCCGTGGACGAGAACGTGCCGCGCATCTGGCTCACCAAGGCCGAGCGCACCAAGTGGAAGCAGACCGCCGACTACGAGGAGACGATGCGCTTCTGCCGCTCGCTCGAGGCGGGTTCGCGCTGGGTGCGCCTCGAGAGCTTCGGCCGAACCGGTCAGGGTCGCGACCTGCCGTTGATCATCCTGTCCAAGGACCGCGCGTTCACCGCCGAGGCGGCCCGCGCGCTGGGCAAGCCGATCGTGCTGATCCAGAACGGTATCCACTCGGGCGAGATCGAGGGCAAGGACGCCTCGCTCATGCTGGTCCGCGACCTGGCGGTTCTGCATCGCCACGAGGCGTTGCTCGACTCGGTCGTGGTGCTGGTGGTGCCGATGTTCTCCGCCGACGCGCACGAGCGCCGCGGCCGCTTCCAGCGCATGAACCAAAACGGGCCGGACGAGATGGGTTGGAGGCACACACCCATCGGGTTGAACCTCAATCGCGACTACACCAAGCTCGACGCGCCCGAGATGCGCGCGCTGATCGGGAACGTGTACACGAAGTGGTGGCCGGACCTGCTGGTGGACAACCACACCACCGACGGCGCCGACTACCGCTATGACGTCACCTGGGCCAGCAACCACGGCGCCGGCATGCCCGCGTCACTCGACCGCTGGGTGAGCGAGCACCTGGAGCGCGGCGTCATTTCCCAGCTCTCCCAGATGGGCCACGTGGTGTCGCCCTACCTCGAGATTCGCGGCGGCAGCGACCCGCGCGCCGGGGTCGAGTATGGCAACAGCCCACCGCGCTTCTCGACCGGCTACCCTCCGCTCCAGGCGCGCGCGTCGCTGCTGGTGGAGACTCACATGCTCAAGCCCTACGGCTCGCGCGTGCGAGCCACCTACGACCTCATGCTGGCGCTGCTCCAGGAGCTGCACGCGCGTCCGCGCGCGCTCACCCAGGCGGTGCGTGACGCCGAGTCCGAGGTGATTGCGCGCGCGTCGGCCAAAGATCCCGCGCGCCGCCTGGTGACGCTGGCGAGCCGCGTGTCGGACCGCGGCGCGCCGTTCGCGTGGAAGGGCGTGGCGACGACGTGGGAACGGAGCGACATCACGGGCTCGCGCGTGCCGCGCTATTCGAGCTCGCCATGGGACACCACGGTGACGCTCTATCGCGAGACGCTCCCGTTGTTGACCGTGCGGCAACCCGCGGGCGGCTACGTGGTGCCGCAGGAATGGACCGCGGTGCTGGAGCGCTTGGCACTCCACGGCCTGCGCACCCGCACGCTCGCACGCGCCTGGAGCGACACGGTAGAGATGGCGCGGGTGACCGACCGCACCACCTCGGCCGAGGCGTTCGAGGGCCGCCACAACGTGCGCGTGTTCGCGGCCCCGAACGAACGCCAGGTGAGGACGTTCCGCGCCGGCGACGTTTGGGTGCCCTTGGACCAACGCGGCGGCGCGCTTGCCGTGGCGCTGCTCGAGGCGCAGGCGCCGGACGGGTTCCTGGCTTGGGGCTTCTTCTCCACGGTGTTCCAGCGCAAGGAGTACGGCGAGGCCTACGTGGTCGAACCCATGGCGCGCGCCATGATGGCGCGCGATCCCAAGCTGGCCGCCGATTTCCGCGCCAAGCTGGCGTCCGACTCGGTGTTCGCGGCCGATCCGAGTGCCCGCAGCGACTGGTTCTTCCGCCGCTCGCCGTGGAACGATCCCGAACAGGATCTGCACCCGGTCGCGCGCGCGCTGCGCCCGGTGCCCGAGACGTTTCTCGTGCCGTTGTCGGCTTCCGCTCCGGCGGCCGTTTCGCCCGGGCGCTGATTCTCGCACCGCTGGAGGTGTTCATGTCGCGCTCTCCTGTCACCTTCCTGCTCGCGGCGATCCTGATCGGCCCGACGCCCGGAGTCCGCGCCGCCGACTTCACCGTGCACGTGGACGCCCGCGAGGCTCCACGCGGACTGCTGCACGTCGCGCAGACCTTTCCCGCACGTGCGGGAACGCTCTCGTTGAGCTACCCGAGTTGGATTCCCGGCGAGCATGGGCCGACCGGGCCGCAGGTGGACGTGGCCGGGCTGGTGGTGCGCGCGGGTGGGAGAACGTTGGCGTGGCGCCGGGACGCCGTGGAGATCACCACCCTCCGCGTGGAGGTGCCTGCGGGTGCCAAGCAGGTGGAGCTGTCGTTCGACTTCCTGCTCGACAACACCACCGATGGATTCACGTCCGCCGCGTGTGCGACGCCCAATCTGTTGCTGTTGTCATGGAATCAGGTGGGGTTCTATCCCGCAGCCCGCAATGCCGACGCACTCACGTGCCAGGCCTCGCTCGTGCTGCCCGACTCGTGGGCGCACGCCTCGGCGCTCGAGGAAGCGCCGGCGCAGGGCCCCGGCATCCGGTTCGCGCCCTGCTCGTTCACGACGCTCGTGGATTCCCCGGTGCTGGCCGGCCGCCACTTCCGCACCGTGGACCTGGCGCCCGGCGACAGCGTTCCGGTACGCCTGCGCATGGCATGCGACTCCGAGGCGGGCCTGCGCATTCCCGATGGCCAGGTCGAGGCATTGCGGCGGCTCGTGCGCGAGGCGCGCGAGTTGTTCGGCGGGCAGCACTTTCGCCACTACGACTTCCTCGTCTCGTTGTCGGACCACATCGCCCACTTCGGGCTCGAGCATCACCAGTCGAGCGACGATCGCGGCCGCGAGCGCTGGTGGTTGGACGACGACCTGCGGCGCGACCACTCCAACCTGCTCGCGCACGAGCTTGCGCACTCCTGGAACGGCAAGTTCCGCCGACCCGTGGGGCTCGCCACCGGGGACTTCCACAGTCCCATGCAAGGCGAGCTGCTGTGGGTGTACGAAGGGCTCACGCAGTACCTGGGCTTCGTGCTGGCGGCGCGCTCGGGCATCCGCACGCCTGGCGAGGCGCGCGATGCGCTCGCACGAGCGGCGGCCGAGATCGAGGCGAACCGTGGGCGCACGTGGCGCCCACTCGTGGACACGGGCACGCACGCGCAGGAACTCTATGAAGCGCGCACCGCGTGGGAGCACTGGCGCCGGAGCACGGACTTCTACGATGAGGGTCTGTTGCTGTGGCTCGACGCCGATGTGACCATTCGACAGTTGTCTCAGGGGAAAAAGTCGCTCGACGACTTTTGTAGGGGTTTCCACGGCGGCCCGAATCGCGGCCCCGAGGTGAAGGCTTACGCGCTGGCGGATGTGATTGCCGCGTTGCACGCCACTGTGCCGCACGATTGGGCGGGTTTCATTCGCGAGCGCGTGTACGAGATTCGCCCGCACGCGCCGCTCGACGGCGTCACCGGTGGCGGTTGGCGACTGGCGTGGGCGGATACGTTGGGTCCGCTTCAGACTGCGGCCGAGGTGGCGGACAAGCGCCTGGTGGAGAGCTACTCGCTCGGGTTCGAGCTGGACGACGATGGCAGCAAGGTGCGCGATGTCGTGCCGGGACTGCCTGCCGACCTGGCGGGCGTGGCGCCTGACATGCGCGTGGTGGCGGTGAACGGTCGCCGCTATAGTCGCGAGGTGCTGCGCGAGGCCATCGCGGCCAGCCGCCAGAGCGGCCGTGTGGAACTGTTGTGCGAGAACAAGGCGTTCTTCCGCACGTATGTGCTCGACTACCGCGACGGCCGACGCCATCCGGCGCTGGCGCGGAACGAAGGCGCGAGCGACCACCTGGGCGAGATCCTGGCGCCGCGCACGCCCTGAGCACGACCCCACAACGGCTTCACGCGCGGAGCATTGCCCAGGGCCGAAGCCTCCATCCGGGGTGGGGCGGCGTGATCGAGGAGGAAGGAGACCTCGGGTGCACCGATGTGTTCGTGGCGCTCGGGCTGGCACGCACGTTCGCGTGGGCCACGCTCTCGGCCGAATTGCGATTGCCCGTCCGGAGCGACGTGGAAGGCGCGCAGCTGGACCTGCCGTACATCGCGCGGCTGGGACTCTCCCGCTAGCGCGCCCGATCGGAGGCCGTGCAGCCTGCACGAGCCGCGCGGGCCAGTTGCGACCCGCCACACGCTGCGGCAGGCACGTCACACCCGTCGGCATGCCACCTGACTCGCAAACCCTTGTCCCGCAAAGCTCCGCCCACGGCACGCCGCGTGCAAGGACCAGCCCCGAACCCGGCGGGTCCGCGAACCGAGCCCCCCGGACTCATCCCGCGGGCGGGAGGTTCCGGACCTCCCGGCCCGCTCCCTCTTCTCGCGTGCACCGCGACCGCGGCGACGCGTTGGGGGCCAAGGAGGAATGCATGCCTGCGACGTCCCATAAGTTGGTCTCGCGCTCGATCGAAAGCTTTCTCGTGGCCGCGATGCTGTGCGCCGGGCTGGCGCTGGCCGCGCCTCGCGCCCAGGCCGCGGAGATCATTCCGTCCATGGCCATGACGCGCACGCCCGATGCGGGCGACGACACGCGCCTGTCCTATGGACTGGCCGTGCGCAGCAGCATCGCGCCCATGCTGTCCGCCGAGATCGGCCTGGGCTACCGCAAGGACGAGATGTTCGGTGGCAACGTGGAGTCCACGCAGTGGCCGGTGACCGGCTCGCTGTGGTTGAAGCCCATGCCGCTCGTCTACGCCGGTGGTGGCGTGGGTTGGTACAACACCACGCTCAAGTACCCGAACACGCCGTTGCTCGCGAACACGACCACGCAGGAGTTCGGCGTGCACCTGGGCGGCGGGCTCACCATTCCCATGGTGCCGGGCGTGGCGTCACTCGACCTGAACGGCCGCTACGTGTATCTGGGCGACCAGAAGAGCGACCTGCCGCCCAACAACTTCAAGGCCGACTACTGGACCACGTCTCTGGGCCTGGCGTTCAGCTTCTAGAGTCACTCGCTCCGAACCCGCCCGGCGCGCTCCCGACCCGCGTGTCCGGGTGAGCGGGACAGGGGGTAGCGGGCTCGTCCCGCTACCCCCCTCCCAATGTACGCCCAGCATGGGCGCTGACTTGGAGGTGGAAGTCCTCCGAGGACTTGGTCACAGGGACTCAAGGGAACCGCAAGGGCGTGACCGCGAGGGAACGTCCGAAGGAAGCGGGGAACGAACCGGCGGGCTGACGAAC
>CAYQNV010000111.1:0-28241 GCA_964418975.1 uncultured bacterium
ACGTTCACGGCGAGCGCGACGGATGCGGACATACCCGCCCAGACGCTGACGTTCTCGCTGGTGGGCGCGCCGAGCGGCGCGAGCATCGCCCCCGGCACGGGCGTATTCACCTGGACGCCGAGCGAAGCGCAGGGCCCCGGCAGCTATCCGTGCGCGGTGCGCGTGAGCGATGGTGTCGCGACCACGGACGCCGCGATCACGTTGACGGTGGTGGAAGGCAATGCGGCACCGGTGCTCGCCGGCGTGCCGGCGACAGCGACCATCCCGGAACTCGCGACCTACACGTTCACGGCGAGCGCGACGGATGCGGACATACCCACCCAGTCGCTCACGTTTTCGCTGGTGGGCGCCCCGAGCGGCGCGAGCATCGATGGCGTTACAGGTGCATTCAGCTGGACGCCCAGCGAAGCGCAGGGCCCGGCCAGCTACCCGTTCACGGTGCGAGTGAGCGACGGTGTCACGAACACCGACGCTGGGATCACTCTGGACGTGACCGAGGTTAACCTTGCGCCCGCCCTCGCGGGCGTGCCGGCGAGTGCCTCGATCCCCGAGCAGGCTGCCTACACATTCACCGCCACGGCGACCGACGCAGACGTGCCGGTCCAGTCGCTCCTGTTCTCACTCGTGGGAGCACCCAGCGGCGCGAGCATCGATCCGGGCACGGGCGCTTTCGTCTGGACACCGACCGAGGCACAAGGCCCGGCGAGCTACACGTTTTCCGTGCGCGTGAGCGATGGCGTCACGAACTCCGACGCGCCGATCACGCTCACCGTGACTGAGGGGAATTCGCCTCCGGCGCTCAGCGACGTGCCGGCCGCCACCTCGATCCCCGAGCAGCTCGTATACACATTCACCGCGATGGCGACGGATGCGGATCTGCCGGCTCAGTCACTCACGTTCTCGCTCGTAGGCGCTCCGAGCGGGGCGAGCATCGAGCCAGGCACGGGGGTGTTCAGTTGGACGCCGACCGAGGCACAGGGTCCGGGCTCGTACCCGTTTAGCGTGGAGGTGAGCGACGGCTCGCTTGTGGCCAGCTCCGCCATCACGCTGACCGTGACCGATGTGAACGAACCGCCAGTGACAAGCGGCGTGCCGGCAACTGCGACACTGCCCGAGCTGGTGCCCTATACATTCACCGCCAGCGCCACCGACGCCGACGTCCCCGCGCAGGCGATCACATTCTCACTGGTCGGAGCCCCGGCGGGTGCCAACATCGAGCCCGTGACCGGTGTATTCACGTGGACGCCCATCGAGGCGCAGGGTCCGGGCGTGCACGCGTTCTTCGTTCGCGCGAGCGACGGAGTGGGGCAGACGGACGTCGCCATTACGCTCACCGTCGAGGAAGTGACCGTCGCTGTCATCACCGACCTTACCGCGGTGCGGCTCGTCTCGGGCAACGACGCCAATGGCACCGTGCGCATGCAGGTCGGCTGGTCGCCCACCGCACCGGGAACCACGGTCGAAGTTTTTCGCGCCGCGTTTGGCGGTTACCCGCTTTACGACGACGCTGGCGGCGTCGCCCCCAGCGTGCCCGCCTATCCGCCGACCGCCCCGTGGACGCTCACGGCGATGACGGCCCCTGCAACCCTCGACGAGCCCACAACAAGGGACCAGTACTTCTATGTCGCCTTCGTGCACGGGGCGGGACTCAATGTCTCCGCCGCCTCCAATCGCACGAACGGCACGATCAACTACCATCTCGGCGACTATACGGACGGCTTCACTGTCGACTCCGGCGACAACCGGGTGAACACCGCTGATCTCTCGCTGCTTGGCGGGCACTACGGCATCTCGGGTGCGGCGGTGTTGCCGCTCGGCTACCTCGACATCGGCCCCACCACCGATGGGTCGGTGAATAGCCGGCCCTTCACCGACCAACGGCTCGATTTCGAAGACCTGATCCTCATTGCCACGAATTTCATGTCGGTCTCCACGCCGAGCCTGGCACTGCACCCGGGCGCCCCGACCTCGGGCGACGCGGTGGACCGGCTCGTCCTGGACGCGGCCGAGACCGTAGCGGAGGTGGGTTCACGGTTCACCACGAAACTCCTGCTGAGTGGTTCGGGACGCCTGCAAGGACTCTCCGCGGCGCTCGAGTGGAGTCCGGAGCATGTGCGCCCGGTCGAGGCCTCGACAGGCGCACTGCTCTCGCAGAACGGCGGCATCCTGCTGAGCCCGGCGCCCGGGGTCGTGGACGCGGTCCTGCTCGGCGTGCGCGAAGCCGGCCTGCAGGGCGAAGGTGTCGTGGCCGAGGTGATCTTCGAGGTGCTGGCTCCCGGGCGGACGGGACTCCGCGTGGGGCCGCTCAAGGCTCGCGATTTCATGAACCGGCCGGTCGCAGTGCAGGTGAGCCAGGGGAGGGTGGCCGCGCTGCCCACGGTCACGGCGCTCAGCATGGCTGGCGCTAATCCGTTCCGTGGCGAAACCGCCGTGGAACTGGCTCTCGCACAGCCCGCGACCGTCGCAGCCGACGTGTTCTCGATCGACGGCCGTCGCGTGCGCACGCTGCTCCAAGGCGCTCGCGAGGCGGGGTTCCACCGCGTGGCGTGGGACGGAGGCGCCGCAGACGGACGCCGAGCCGCTCCGGGCGTGTACTTCCTGCGCGTCGAAGCTGGCCGGCATCAATTCACCCGGCGGCTCGTGCTCCTACGCTAACGACTCGTGACGCTGCGCCGCACCGTCACCGCGTCGCCCTCGCCCAGCCCCAAGCGTTCGGTCGCAGCACCGCCCACTTGCGCGATCTCGAGCCGGCCACTCGAGCCAAGGATGGCGACCAGCGTGCCCACCGGCGCGTCCCCGTACGAGCGCGCGAGCCCGCGGATGCGCCGGTCGAGCAGCCTCACCTCGAGTTCGGTGTCGCGCACGGCGGCGCCGAACGCCGCGTGGATCGCTGCGTCGGTGAGGTTGGTGAGCGCGTTGCCGAAGCGATCCAGGAACACGATCTGCCCCACCAGCGTATCGCCCCGGTGCACCGGCGCGTGCGTCGGCAGTCGCACGGCGTCGGACACTCGCGGTCCGAACTCCGTGATGTGCTCGCCGGAGGCGAGCGAAGCCGCCACCGGCGCGAACACATCCCGACCATGAAACGTGCGACTCACGGGCGAGCGGAACCAGCGCGGCTCGGTGAGCGCGTGCGGCTGCGCGTCGGGCGAACACAGCGCCCACTCGAGGAGCCCGTTGTCGGGGCCCACGAAGAACTGCCCACGCGCGGCCACCGCCAGAGCCCGGCGATCGGTGCCCACGCCCGGATCCACCACCGCCAGGTGCACGGTGCCGGGCGGGAAGTCGGGTGCCGCGGTCTCCAGCATGAACGCGCCGCGCGCCACGTGGCCCGGCGGCACCGAGTGCGCGAGATCCACGACGTGCGCCTCGGCAGCGCGCGCGTGGAGCACGCCGTGCACCACGCCCACGAACCAGTCGGCGTGGCCGAAGTCGGAGAGGAACGTGATGATGGGGCGCGCCATGACGAGAGCCAGCGTAGCACCGCGTGGGCGACGCGGCCCGCCACGGCGAATCACTCGATGATGTCTTGCTCTGCGGATCTACCTGCGGTTCGCCAGCATCCCCGCCAGTCGCTCCCAGGCGCCGTCCACGGTGAGCCGCGCCAGGCAGCGCAGGTCGCTGCACGTATCGCGATCGCATGGCGAGCACTCGACGCGCGACCAGTAGGCGCGGTGCCCGTCGGCTTCGGGATAGGGAAAGAACATCGCCGGGCGATTGCGGCTCATGAGGCCGAGCGTGGGCGTGCCGGCGGCGACCGCGCTGTGCACCGGGCCGGTGTCGCCGCACACGAACGCGCGGCAGAGTGATTGAAGCGCCACGAAGCGGGCGAGCGGCCACGCCTCGATCAAGCGCGTACGCTCGGTCGGCAGCGTGGCCAGCACCGCGTGCGCCATGTCGCTCTCGCCTGGGCCCGCGCTCACCAGCGCCACGGCCGTCGGGTGCACTTCGAGCAGGCGCAAGGCCAGCGCGGCGAAGCGCTCGGGCGCCCAGCGTCGCGTGGGCCAGCGCGCCCCCGGATGGAATCCCACGAGCAGCGCGTCGTCCCCAACGCCGAGGGACCGGAGCGCCGCACGCGCTTCGCCGCGCGCGGACTCGCTCACCGCGAGCCGCGGCGACACCGCGCCCGCGGGCACGGGCCAGCCGAGGGCCGCCACCGAGGCGGCGTGGAATGCCGTGGACGACAACACGCGCGGCTGGGCGTGGTGCGTGTAGAGGCTCGAACGCCAGCCCTTGTGGGGGTAGCCCACGCGCACGCGCGCCCCCGAGGCGCGCGTCCACACGGCGCTCCGCGGATTGCAGAAGAAGTCGAACGCCACGTCGGGCGCGAACGCGCGCAATCGCCGCACGAGTGCCAGCGTTTCGGCGAGCCTGGGCCGCGCCGGCACGGCGATCACCTCGGCAAATCGAGAATCGCCGGCCAGCAACGGCGCCAGCGCCGCCTCGGTGACGTACACCGCACGCGCGTCGGGGCAGGCCGCGAGCGCCGCATCCACGGCCGGCAGCGTCAGGCAGACATCGCCGAGGAAGCGCGGACGGACGAAGAGTATTCGCTGGACGTCCGAAGTCGGCACTGGCTTCACGGGCGGGCCTCGCTCAAGATGGCACGACCGTAACGAAACCCACGCCGAGCCGCCAACCGGGAGGTCCTCCGTGAAGCGATCCCGCGAACCCGGACTCGAGACGCGCGCCGTGCATGGCCCGCATCTCGGGGCCACGGGTGCGATGAGCACGCCCATCGTCCACAGTGCCACGTTCTCGTTCGAGTCGCTCGACGACATGGTGGCCGCCCAGGGCCAGAAGAGCGCGGGCTCGTTCTACCAACGCCAGGGGCATCCCACCATCCACGCGGTCGAGGACCGACTCGCGGCGCTCGAGGGTGCGGAGGCCGCGCTGCTGTTCCCGTCCGGCATGGGGGCCATCAGCAGCGCGTTCCTCGCCCTGTTGAGGAGCGGCGACCACGTGGTGTGCGTGGACCCGTGCTATGGCGGCACGCAGGCGCTGCTCCAGTGGGGCAAGGAGCGCTTCGGCTGGAACCACACGTTCGTGGACTCGCGCCGGCCCGACACATGGGCCGAGGCGTTCCGGCCCAACACGCGGCTCCTGCACCTCGAGTCGCCGATCAACCCCACGCTCGTGTGCTTCGACATCGCCGCCGCGGCCCGCCTCGGGCACGAGAAGCATTGCGTCGTGAGCCTCGACAACACCATCGCCTCGCCCATCGGCCAGCAACCACTGGCGCTGGGCTGCGACCTGTCGCTCTATTCCGCGACCAAGTCCATGGGCGGCCACAGCGACCTGCTGGCCGGCGTGGTCACGGGTTCGCGCGCCGCGCTGGCCCCGGTGTACGAGGTGCGCGCGACGTTCGGTCCCATCGCCGAGCCCACCATGGCGTGGATGCTGGAGCGGAGCTTGAAGACGCTGGCGCTGCGCGTGCGCGCGGCCAACGCCAACGCGCTCGAACTGGCGCGCCGGCTCTCGGCCCACGCTGACGTGGCGCAGGTGTTCTACGCCGGGCTCCCGGACCACCCGAGTCACGCCATCGCCACCCGGCAGATGCACGAGGGCTATGGCCCGCTGCTCGGCTTCGAGGTCAAGGGCGGGGCCGACGCCGCGCTGCGAGTGGTGAACGGGCTCGAGGTCATCCGCCACGGCGCGAGCCTCGGCGGTGTCGAATCGCTGGCGTCGCTGGCGGCGCACACGTCGCACAAGGTGATCGGCCCCGAGGGCCGCAAGCGGGCCGGCATCCCCGAGGGGCTGGTGCGCGTCTCGGCCGGCATCGAGAGCGTCGACGACCTATGGGCCGACCTGCAGCAGGCGCTGACTAAGGCGGTCGCGGTCGGGGCCTGAGGGCGCCCGCCCGCCGTGAGCATGGGAGCACGCCAGGGTTGACCCGGAGCGGACGTTCCCGGGCCGTCGGGAATTCCGCATCGATTTCCGGCCGTGGTATGCTCGTTCGCGCTTTGTGCGAACGCCCACCACCTGCCGGAGGAAGCCCCGTGAAGCGTGTTCTCCCTGTGCTCCATGCTGTGGTGGCGCTCGTCGCCCTGTGCGCGAGCTCCGCCGCGCATGCCGCCGAAACCAAGCCCGCCGCCAAGGCTCCCAAGGTCGCGACGATCGCGGCGGTCACCGACTCGCTCGGCCTGCTCGAGCGAGCCGTGGCCCGGGACTCGAGCAAGTTCGACAACCTCTACCGGCTCGGCATCATGTACCTGGACCGCGAGAAGAACGCCGAGGCGGCGCGCGTGTTCGACAAGGCCAACCGTGTTCGTCCAAAGAACGTGAAGGTGCTGGTCAACCTGGGCGTGGCGCTCGACAACCTGAGCCGGTCCGACGAAGCACAGGGCTTCTACCGCCAGGCCATCGCCACGTCGCCCTCGGACTCGCTCGCGAGCTGCCGCCTGGCCACGTCGCTCTACGCGCAGGGCAAGCACGGCGAGTCCATGAACCTGTTGCGCGACTTGCTCGCCCGCCAGCCGCGCTCGCACTGTGCCTACTTCACCATGGGCGTGGCGTTCGCAGACGCCGGGCTCTACCGCGACGCCATTCGCATGTGGAAGAAGGTGGTGGAGCTGGCGCCCACCTCGGCCGAGGCGCAGAGCGCAAAGGAGAGCATCGACGTGCTGGAGCGGTTCCTCGCCGGACAGTAGCGACGGCCCGCCTCTCGCGCGAGAGCGAGAACATGCCCGACACGATCTACCTCGATCACAACGCGTCCACGCCGGTCCGCCCCGAAGTCGCCGAGGCCATGCACCAGGCCCTGCGCGACCTCGGGGCGAATCCTTCGAGTGCCCATCGCGACGGCCAGCGCGTGCGAGCCGCGGTCGAGCGCGCGCGCGCGCAGGCGGCGGCCCTGGTGGGCGCGCACGAGCGTGAGCTGGTGTTCGTCTCGGGCGGCACCGAGGGCGACCACCTCGCCGTTGTGGGCAGCGCCTGGGCGCAGCGCGAGCGCGGCAAGCGCGTGGCGTACGCCGCGATCGAGCACCACGCGGTGCACGGCGCGGCAGAAGTGCTGGAGCGATTGGGCTGGCAGCACTCCACACTGCCGTGCGACGCGAACGGCATGACGCCGCCCGAGTCGGTGAACGACCTGCCGGCCGGGATCACCGTGCTGTCGCTGATGCTGGCGAACAACGAGACGGGCGTGATGCAGCCGGTGGCAGCCCTCGCGGCGCGCGCGCGCGCCCGCGGCATGCGCGTGCACTGCGACGCGGTGCAGGGCACGGGCAAGGTGCCGGTGGACGTCGACGCTCTCGGCGTGGACTACCTGGTGTTCTCGGCGCACAAGTTCGGCGGCCCCAAGGGCGTGGGTGCGCTCGTCGTGCGCGGCAACGCGCCGCTCGAGTCGTTGTTCCGCGGCAGCGCCCAGGAGCACGGGCACCGCGGCGGCACCGAGAACGTGCCGGGCATCGTCGGGCTGGGCGTGGCCGCCGAGCTGGCTGCCCGTGAGCTTGCCCAGGAGGGCGCGCGCATCCTGGCTCTGCGAAAGGGATTTGAAAGCGAGCTCAAGCGCGTCGTGCCGGACGCCGTGGTGCACGGGGCGAACGCACCGCGCCTGCCCAACACCGTCAACGTGTCGTTCCCCGGCGCGCGCGCCGACCACATGCTGCTGGCGCTCGACGCGCGCGGCCTCGCGGCGTCGGCGGGTGCGGCGTGCGCGAGCGGTGGCGTGGAGCCCTCGCCGGTCCTGACCGCCATGGGCGTGCCACGCGAGCTGGCGGTGTGCGCGCTGCGCTTCTCGCTCGGGCGCACCTCGCACGCGGACGACATGGGACGTGCGGTCACGATCATCGCCGAGTCCGTGCGCGTGGCGCGCAGCGCCTCGGGGGTGGTGTCGTGAGTGTCCTGCGTGTGCTGGCCGCGATGAGCGGCGGCGTGGACTCGGCGGTGGCGGCAGCACTGCTGGCCGAGCAGGGACACGCCGTGACGGGCGTGACGCTCAAGCTCGCGTGCTACGGCAAGACGCCGCTGTCGCCGCGCGCCTGCTGCACGCTGGACGCCATGGACGATGCGCGCCGCGTGGCGCTGGCGATGGCGTTCCCCTATCACGTCGTGGACGCCGAGCAGGTGTTCCGCGAGCGCGTCATGAAGCCGTGGGTGGAGGGCTACGCCACCGGGCGCACGCTTTACCCGTGCGCGTCGTGCAACCAGCACTTGAAGTTCGGCGACCTGGTGTCGCGCATGGAGCTGGCCGCTGCCGACAAGCTCGCCACCGGGCACTACGCGCGCGTGGGAGCGGAGCCGGACGGCTCGTGGGGCCTGTATCGCGCGCGCGACGCCGGCAAGGACCAGACCTACGCGCTCGCCACCATCCCTTACGCCGTGCTGTCGCGCGTGCTGTTCCCGCTGGGCGAACTGGAGAAATCAGATGTGCGCGCGCACGCGAAGCGACTGGGGCTGTCGGTGTGGGACAAGCCCGAGAGCCAGGACCTGTGCTTCGTGCCCGACGGCGACTACGCGGGCTACATCACCGGCACGCTCGGCGAAACACGCGGCAGCGAGCCCGGCGCGTTCCTCGACGAGGCCGGCCAGCGCGTCGGCACGCACCGCGGCATCCTGCACTACACGATCGGCCAGCGGAAGAGACTGGGCTTGAGCCGGCACGAGCGCTGGTACGTGGTGGCCATCGACGCCACGGCCAACACCGTCACGCTGGGGCCCCGGCGCGCGCTGGAGCGCGACGGTCTCGTGACCGAGCACGTGAACTGGCTGCTGGCGGTGCCGCCCGAGCCGGGCACGCGCGCGCAGGTGCGCATCCGTTACAACCATGCCGGCGCTTCGGCCACCTTGTGGCCGCATGCTGACGGAACACTCGACGTGCGTTTCGACGAGCCGCAGCTGGCGGTCACGCCGGGTCAGCTGGCCGTGCTCTACCTGGGCGAGCGCTGCATCGGTGGGGCCGAGATACGTCATGGATTGCATGCCTCCGGCCTGAACCTGAGCGAGCGTGGCGCGAGCGCCGACGGCTCGCGCTCCGAGGTCTCGACGGCCGCGACACGGGCATGAGCCGGCCGGAGACCCGCACGCTCGACCACTGCCTGGCGTGCGACTCGCGGCGCCTCGCGCGCGCCGCGATGCGCTACGAGTGGCAGGGGGGGCGCTATCCCACGGCACGCTGCCGCGACTGCGGCATGCTGTTCCTGCGCGTGCAGCCGGTGGGGGAGACACTCGCGCGCATGTACTCGGCGGAGTACTTCGAGAAGGACTTCCGCTGCGGCCGGAGTGATGCTCGCTCGGCCGACGAGTCCGCGTTCCGCGCGGAGAACGACGGGCTTCTCGACCGCTTCGAGGCATGGCGGGGCATTGCGCGCCTGCTGGAAGTGGGCTGCGCGCACGGGCTGCTGCTCAAGCGGGCGCGCGAACGCGATTGGCACACGACCGGCGTGGAGCTCTCGCCCGACGCGGTGGCGCACGCACGCTCGCTCGGACTCGACGTGCGTCAGGGCACGCTCGTCGAGGCCGGTTTCGCAGAGGCGTCATTCGACGTGGTCTACTTGGGCGACGTGCTCGAGCACATCCCCGACTGTCGTGAGGCGCTCGCCGAGGTGGTCCGCGTGCTCGCGCCCGGCGGTCACGTGGTGATCCGCGGCCCCATCACCACGCACTCGTTGGCTCGCCGACTGGGGCTGTTCCTCTACGGCCTGCTCGGACGCGAAATCGTGCTGCGCGAACCGCCCTATCACTTGTGGGAGTTCCGGCCCGGCTCGCTCGCCCAGCTTGTCCGCAGGGTCGGGTTCGAGAGGGTGACGATCGAGCAGAGCAAGATCCCGTCCGGTCGCCCGCACGGGATGAAAAGTCCCCTCCAGGCGCTGGTCATGCGGGCGCTCGATGCCGTGAACGCCCCGCTCACCCGCACGTTCAACATGCTGGGGGACAGGGCGCTGCTGGTGGCTCGCAAGCCGGCGCGCTGAAGCGCACGCCGGAACCCGAAGTTGGGCCTTGACCGCAGCGGCTGGCAGCGGAATGCTCTGGCCATTGGCTCGACCGGGCCAGGTTCCGAGAGGCTCCGTATGAACAAGCGCCCGTGTTCTCTGATTCGCCTGCTGGCGATGCCGCTGGCCGGCCTCGCCGGCATCGCACTCCTTGCGACCTCGGCGTTCGCCGCCGGTGATCCACCGCCAGACCGGATCGGCCTCGACTACATCACCCAAGTGCGCATCGGCACTTCCGTGTGCGACACCTGCCCGCCCCGCGTCTGTCCCGAGAAGCCCGTGGTGATCTCCGTCTCGGGCGTGCTCCCGAACGGCTGCGTGGCGTTCCGCGGCCTGCGCGAGCTGCCCGTGGGCGCGCCCTTCACCGTGCTGGCGGCTGACTTCGTGGTGGACACCTGTGGCGTCGCCTGTCCCACGGTCCTCACGGAGTTCTCGGCGAGCATGGAGCTGCCCCCCGCGCTCCCCGGTGTCCAGAGCTTCACGCTCATCAGCCAGGTGCGCTCCTGTCCCGACACGAACGTGGTGGCGCGCAGCAGTTCGCAGCAGTTCGTCTACGAGGTGGAGCCGAACTGCTTCGAGACGCCGCCGCTCGACTCACTTGTCCGGTCGTTCGTCTCATTCCGTGTCGTGCCCGAGCTCCGCTGCGAGGGGGACTCGCTCACGCTCCAGCTCGTGAAAAACGGCTGTCCACCGTGCGTGCACCTGGAATCGCTCACCAATCATCCGATCGCGGGATACCGCGCCGTGGTGGCCTGGACACCGTTGTGCAACGAGTTCCGCTGTCATCCGGAGACGCTGTCGGTGGCGATCGGCCATTTGAGGTCGGGCTCCCACCAGCTCGTGGCGGGTGTGGACGTGCGCCTGCTCCGCACACCGCTGCCGGACACGGTCATCTCATTCCAGGAGAGGGTGAGTTTCGACGTGGCGCGCACCTGCGACACGACGCAGGTGGGCTGTGTCCTCCCCGACTTGTTCGCCGCCGAGGCTCCGTTCGGCTGCGCCGTCGACGTGGCACCGGGCAATCGGGGAACGCTCATCCTGTCAGCCTCGTCCCACGTGCCATTGGGCGGACTACAAGGTCGGTTGGAGTGCCCGGCGCCGTTCCGCGTGGTGGAACTCCTCTCGCCCTACGCCGTACCCATGCGCGACCCGCCCGGCACCCGCGGACTCCACGTGTCGTGGGTGCCCGAGGGACGTGGCGCGCGCTTCGTCCTGTTCACCACCGACGGAACGTCGATTCCCTCGGGCAGCTCGCCGGTGCTGGCGGTGGTCGTGGCCTGCGACTCTGGCGCGGTGGCCGGCACGCGTGCCATCATGCGCGCGCCGCTCGATGTGGCCTCGGACCCCGCCGGGAGGAGCGTACCCATCTGCAGCTTCGAGCTGCTCCGGCTGGCGGGCATCGGTCTGTGCGTCGGCGGCCAGGCGCTCGCCTGCGACGTGAACCACGACGGGCACTCCGACGTGCGCGACCTGGTACTCATGACCACCTGCCTGCGCATCGATCCCCCCGGTGGCTCGGACCTGTGCCCGGACTGCAACGACGACGGCGCCTGGGCGTTTGACGACTTGCTCTGCTGCGCGCGCCACATCCTGCGATTGCCGCTCGTGCCCCGTGACAGCGTACGACCGAACGACGCGCTGCACGTGACCTTCGACACGCCGCAGCCGGAGAGCGGTGGTTGGCTCGTGCGCGTGCGCCTGAGCGGCGCCGACGCACTCGGCGCGGCGCTGCTGCGCCTGCGCTACCCCGCCGAACGCTGGCGCGCCGACATCCCCGTGTTCGTGGATCAGCGGACCGGTTCGGCATCGGAGGGCTGGCTGCCGATCATCGATACCGAGCAGCCGGGCGTCGTGCAGCTGGGCGGGCTGCGGCTCGCGGAGACCGTGTCCTCCGAACTGGAGTTCCTGTTGCGCTTCACCTCCTTGGCCGCAGCACACGAGGCCGACCAGATCGTGGTCGAGGGCGCGGACCTCGCCGCACGCGACGGCAGCGTGCTCACGCCCGCGGCTGCGCTGCCGAGCCTGCCGCTCTACGCGCCGCAGTCGCCCACCTCGCCGCCCGGCTCGATCGAGTTGGGCCCGGCGCGGCCCAATCCGTTCGCACGCACCACGAACTTCACGTTGAGCCTGCCGCGCGAGGCCGACGTGGAGGTATCCATCCTCGACCTCGCCGGTCGCCGTGTCGCCACGTTGCTGCGTGGGCGCGTCGCGGCCGGGCTGCAGGAGGTCTCGTGGGACGGATCGAACGCGCGTGACGGCGTTTACTTCGTGAAGCTGGTGGTGGATGGCCGCATCTACTCCAGGCGTGTGGCGCTGATGCGGGACGGTCGCTGACCGGGAACGGGCTCGCACCGGGAGTGAGCCTGGCCCACGGGGGGCCGCGGGGTGACCCGCGGCCCTTCACCGTCCGCGGCCCGCGGCTTTGACACCCCGGGCGCGTGCTCCCTACGGTGACCTGATGAGCTCCCACGACTCCCCGACCCCCGCCGTCGAGACGCGCGGGCTCCGGCGCGTGTTCAAGGGTTCGCGCGGCTCGCCCGAAGTGGTGGCGCTCGATGGTGTGGACCTGCGCATCGAACGCGGCGAGGTGTTCGGCCTGTTGGGCCCGAATGGCGCCGGCAAGACCACGTGCATCAAGATCCTCAACACGCTGCTCTACCCCTCGAGCGGAGAAGCGCTCGTGGCCGGTCATGACGTGGTGCGCGAGTCGGGCGAGGTGCGCCGGCGCATCTCGCTGGTCTCGGGCGGCGAGAACTCGGGCTACGGCATCCTCACGGTGCGCGAATGCCTGTGGATGTTCTCGCAGTTCTACGGCGTGCCCTCCGCTGAAGCGGGGCCACGCGTGGACCTGCTGCTCGCGGCGGTCGGGCTCACCGAACTCGCGCGCACCCGCATCAATCGGCTGTCCACCGGCCAGCGCCAGAAGATGAACTTCGCGCGTGGATTCGTGTCCGACCCCGAGATCTTGTTCCTGGACGAGCCCACGCTGGGCATGGACGTGAACGCCGCGCGTTCCTTGCGCGAGTTCGTGATGGTGTGGGTGCGCGAGCGGGCCGGCCGCACCGTGCTGCTCACCACGCACTACATGGCCGAGGCCGACCAGATGTGCGATCGCATCGCGATCATCGATCGCGGCCGGGTGCTGGCGTGCGACACGCCGGCGGCGCTGCGGCGCTCCGTCGAGGGCGGCCAGCATGTGGAACTCGAGGTGCTGGGGGTGCCCGATGGCCTGACCGAGGTGGACGGCGTGCCGGTCACGTGGGGCGCGCCGCACCCCGAGCGCGGCACGCACACGATGAAGCTGCGGCTCTCCGACGGCGGCCGCCTGCCGCTGCTGCTGCGCGCGCTCGAGACACAGGGCGTCGACGTGCGCGGCGTGTCCACGCGCGAGACGAGCCTCGAGGACGCGTTCATCGCCATCGTGGGCCGCGGGTTGGACGACGGCGAGGCTCCGGCATGAGCGTCGCCAGCGTCGCACCCGGCGCGCGCGCGCGCCACACCGGCGCGAGACTATTCGTGCAGGCCATGTGGGCGCGCGCCTACGTACGCATCGCGGGCTCGCTGCGTGAGCCCACGTGGATCATCTCCGACGCCATCTTTCCCAACCTCGGCATGTGCGCGTTCGTGCTGCTCTATCGAGCGCTCGGGGCGTCGCGCGAATACGAGGCGCTGGCCGTGGTGGGTGGCGTGCTCACCACCTACTGGATCAACGTGGTGTGGGGTATGGGAGCCCAGCTCTACTGGGAGAAGCAGCAGGGGCAACTGCAACTCTACTTCGCCGCACCCTGCTCGCGCATGGCCATCCTGTCCGGCATGGCCGTGGGCGGGCTGGCGGCGACGATGGTGCGCTCGCTGGTCGGCGTGGCGATCGGTGTGTGGGTGTTCCACATCGAGTTCGCGCCGTTCTCGCCGTGGGTGCTGGCGGGCGTGTTCCTGCTCACGATGGTCGCGCTCTATGCGCTGGGGATGACGCTGTCGAGCCTGTTCCTGCTCTACGGACGCGAGGCGTGGCACACCGCAAACGCGCTCCAGGAACCGGTTTACTTTCTGTCGGGCCTGTACTTCCCGATCCGCTCGCTGGGCGCGCTCGGCAGCGTGGCGGCCGGGATCCTGCCGCTCACACTCGGCACCGATGCGATCCGCCAGGTGCTCATGGGCCCGGCCGCGCACGCGCTGCTGCCGCTGCCGCTCGAAGCGCTGGCGCTGGCCGGATTCGGCGTGCTGTTCCTGTGGCTCGCCCGGCGCTCGCTCGCCTATCTCGAGGCGCTCTCCAAGCGCGAGGGGAGGCTCACCCAGCGATGGCAATGACCTCGTCGCTGCGCGCATCGTTCGCGCGCGCTCGAACGGCCGCGTGGCTCGGCTGGCAGGTGGAGGGCAACTGGGCCGACCCGGTGCTGTTCGCCATCTACACCCTCGCTCGGCCGCTCGCCACGGCGTTGATCCTCGCCGCCATGTACGGCGCCGTGCGCGGGAGCGGCGCGGACCACACCGTGTTCGTGGGGTTCTACGTGGCGAACGCGTTTCATTCGTATGTGAACACCGTGCTGGTCGGACTCGGCTGGGTGGTGTTCGAGGAGCGCGAGGAGTACGAGACCCTCAAGTACGTGTTCGCCTCGCCCGTGGGCATGTTCACCTATCTGGCGGGGCGCTCGCTGGTGAAGTTCGCGCTCGCCACGGTGAGCGTGCTGGTCACGCTCGGCGTGGGTTGGTTCCTGTTGGGGGTGCGCTGGGACTGGTCACACGTCCAGTGGCTGCCGCTCGCGGCCTCGCTCGTGGCCGGGCTGGCCTCGACGCTGTTCCTCGGGTTCCTGTTGGCGGGCTGGTCGCTGGTGTTGATGCGCTCGGCCATGGTGGTGCTCGAGGGTGCGACACTGGCCTCATACCTGCTGTGCGGCGTGATCTTCCCCATCGACCTCCTGCCTAGGCCGCTCCAGTGGCTGGCGATGGGTCTGCCGTTCACGTGGTGGTACGAAGCCCTGCGCCGCTTCCTCACCGGCCACGGCACCCGCGGCCTGATGGAGCGTTTCACCGACACGCAGGTGCTGCTGGCGCTGGGCGTGGTGACCGTGCTGTTCGCGGTGCTCGCCCGTTGGGGCTACTTCGCGTTCGAACGCCGCGCGCGCGCATTGGGCCGACTGGACCAGACGACGTTGTTCTGACGTCGGCGGACTCGCACCCGCAACGCCGCGCACTGCGCTCTGCATGGCGCGGGTCGTTCGCTCCTGTGCGTTCCCACCCAGCGCGCTTGCGATCCCTTTCACTTGCGGGCGTGAAGCTGTTGCGTGGCATCGTGGCGCGGCGTTTGCACTGATCCACGCCCGGCCCCGGGTTCGACCCGGGGTCCGTCTCTCCGTGCCTGCCTTCGCGTCCCGACATCAGGGGGAATGCCGTGCCCTTCGCGATACTCCTCGCGGTCAGCCTGCTGGCCGTTGCGCCCGGCCTCGCCTCCGCCGGAAAGAAGTCCGCCGGATCGGCGAGTGCCACGAACCCGGCGACCCCGTCGCCCCAGGATGCACCGGCCGCGCGTCCCAAGGTCGCCGTGGGCCACCGTGCGCCCGACTTCCAGTACCAGTCGTACGATGCGCTGTGGCAGAACCTGCACAACGTGCTCGAACATGGCGACGTGCTGCTCGTGTTCGGCGCCACAGACGTGGACCTGCGCACGCTCGAGCGCGAGCGCGAGGTGCTGGTGCGCAGCCGCGTCACGCCGCTCGTGGTGGTGGAGAAGAACGATCGCGACGTGTGGGCCTCGGTGCGGCGCCTCGGGCTCACGTTCAGCCTGCTCGCCGACCCGCGCGGCGTCATCGGCGCACAATACGGTGTGTTCGATGCCAGCCTCGGCCGCTCGCAGAGTGCGTGGTTCGTGGTCGACGCGAAAGGTCGCGTGCGGCAGTCCGGGGCCACCATGCCCTCGCAGGCCTGGCCAGTGGTCGCCGCCACGGCGCTCGGCCGTCCGATCGTGGGCTCCACGCAGAGCGCCTCCACCCGCTGAAACTCCGGCGGTCGCGCGGCCCGGGCCTCATGGTCCGGGCCGTTCGCGTGGGCGCGGGCGGCTCCGCCGTCGCGGTTGCGGCGTGAGGCCCTGCAGGGTAGGTTCTCCGACTCTGGTGTCTGGAGTAGGCTCTCAAGCCCCATCCGGACGTCCCGTCGCCGACCCGGAATGGCGCATCTTGAGCGCCTGTCGAGGGTTGTCTATAGTCCGCCACCCGGGCGGACCCGCGGAGGGATGGCCGAGTGGCTTAAGGCGGCGGTCTTGAAAACCGCTGAGCGAAAGCTCCGTGGGTTCGAATCCTACTCCCTCCGCCAGTCCTTGCTTGGAGTGGTGGCCGAGAGGCCGATGGCAGCCGCCTGCTAAGCGGTTAGCCGGGTAAAACCGGCTCGGAGGTTCGAATCCTCTCCACTCCGCCATCACGCCGGGGGCGGCGAAAGTGCCCCGCTCCGCCTCGTCGGATGAGGTGGGCCCATAGCTCAATTGGATAGAGCGTCTGACTACGGATCAGAAGGTTGGGGGTTCAAATCCTCCTGGGCCCGCCATTCGTCCCGGCGCCGCGCAATCGAACGATCGCCCGGCGGCCGGAGCGAAGGTCGGACGAGACAATGGATCCGGTGCATCGCCGCCGTGTGGCCGCCTGTAACACCACGCTCCCGAGCTCCCCGCTTCCGGAGGTCGTCGATATGCGCCGTTCGCGCACCATCCTGTCGCTCGCGCTGGTCGTCACTTCGTTCGTGTTGATCGCCGCGGCGTTTGTTTCGGCAGCCGAGAAGAAGGGCGCCGGCGACCGCTTCTGGACCGCGCCGGACCTGGCGAGCTACCCCGCGAAGAGCATCGCGCTGCTGCCGCCCGCCACCTACGACGGCAGCCTCGAGGCGCGCAAGCTGGTCGAGCACGCGGTGGGGCAGGCGCTCAAGGCCTCGGGACACCGCTGGGCCTCGCCGTTCCTCGTGCGCGACTACCTGGTCAAAGCGGGCGGCGATTCGTTGGTACGGGCACTCAACGAGAAGCTGCTGAAGGATCCGCGCGTGGACTCGCTCGATGCCCCGTACCTCTCCCGCACGCTGCGCACGCGCGCCCTGCTCACCGTGCGGGTCGACCAACTGGAGCGGCGCGAACTCGAGCCGGGCCAGACCGGTCGTCCGTCCACCACCGTGCAGTTGCGCGCGGCGCTGGTGGATTCCACCGGCCGGCTGCTGTGGACCGTGTACAGCAGCGAAACCGTTGAGGGCACGCAGCAGGACGCGGGCGCCAATGTGATCGGCGTCAAGGCGTCCGGGCTCAACCTCACCGCGGTGGGCGGCACCAGCGCCGCGCCTCCGTTCCACGAAGTGCTCGCCAAGGTCTGCCAGCGCTGGACGGAGCCGTTCCCGCGACGCGTGGTACCCGACACGAGCAGCGCCGGGAAGTAGCGCCCCATGCGGGTGGTGGATGACGAAGCCGGCATGCACGCCGCGCTGCGCGAGGCCCGCGAGTCGCTCGCTCGCGACGAAGTGCCCGTGGGCTGTGTCGTCGTGCACGACGGCGTGGTGGTGGGCCGCGGGCACAACCAGGTGGAAGCGCTGCAGGACGCCACAGCACACGCCGAGGTGCTCGCCATCGGCGCCGCCTCCAACGCGCTCGGCAGCTGGCGACTCTCGGACTGCACGCTCTATGTGACGCTTGAGCCGTGCGCGATGTGCGCTGGCGCCATCGTGCTGGCCCGGCTCGGGCGGCTGGTCTACGGCGCCACCGACCCCAAGGCCGGTGCGTGCGGCTCGGTGCTGGACGTGGTCGGCGAGCGCCGGTTGAACCACCTCGTCTCGGTCACGCACGGCGTGCTGGCAGGGGAGTGCGGCGAGTTGCTGCGCGAGTTCTTCCGCAGGAAGCGCAAGTCCGCCTTGCGGCTTGCCGAGGCGGACCCCCTCGACGAGCCCTCCGGCGACGCATAGCTCGAGGCCCGCAGAAGCTACGAATTCCCGTGGCGCGGAGGGGACCTCGAGTGTCAGACTCGGGCGACGCCAGCGACCCATGACCGGGTGTTCTGGAGGCCACATGTTACGGCCCTCGCCGCTGACACGATGCTTTGCGCGGAGACTGGTCGCGCTCGCGGTGCTGGTGCTGGCCTTCGCGTTCGGGACGGTTTAGCCCGCGCGCGCACAGTCCATCGCGATCATCCCCGCGCAGCCCACGATCGCGGATTCGGTGAAGGTCATGGTCGGGGGCCGGTCGCTCCAAAGGGTCTAGTTCCGGTGTCAAAGCATCACGAGGTCCGCCATGCGCCGATTTCTCTCTGCGGTCCTACTCGCTGCTCCGCTGTGCCCCGCCGTGTTGCAAGCCGGCACCGACTTGATCCCAAGGATCAGCGTGCAAGCGCCCGCGAACTGGGACTCGTATGTCGTCGCGCGCAGCGTGCCGGGTGCGACCGCCGCCGGGCCACTGGTCACCTCCGCCATGCTCTCGCCGACCGAACCCGTCTGGTTCAACTGGATGGTGCACACGAACGCGGCCATCGGCGGGAACTGGACCGATCACCTGCTTCTGGACAGCGTTCCCATCCAGGTCCTGCCGCGCTGGAGCGGCCCGCTCAGCCCGAGGGATTGGTACGCCCTCGATGCGGGCCCCGTGTTCGTGCCCGGCGGGCGGCACACGGTCACGGCGTTGACCGACGTGACCATGGTGCTGGAGAGCGGTTCCGACCGGACCGACAATCGCGGTGACGAGCCACTCCTCTGGACGCCGCAACCGCTGCCCGCGGCGGGGCCCGAGCTCGGCACGTATGGCTCGCGCGTGGCCGCGCCGGTTCCGTTCGTCCGACCTGGGCTGCCCGCCAACAACCACGCCTACTCGCTCGCTCGACCCGCGGAGCCATGGCTGGTGGCCTTGCGACCGCTCGTGGACATCGACCTGCTGCTCTACGACGACTTCGTCGACAGCCGGCACGGGCTCTCGCACGAGCTGGTGCGTTCCTCGCGCCTGCTCGACTCGCTGGACCTGGTGGTGGGCGGTGCCGCGAGTGTGCCCGCGACGTTCTACCCCGCGGTCGAACGCAAGCCCGCTTCGGGCGAGGGCACCTACGTCCTCAACTGGGGCGACACGGCGGGCCGGCTCGACTCCGATGGCGACGCGCTCTGGGACTCCGAGTACTTGAACCCGTACGACTTCGCCAAGCTCTACGCGATCGAGCTTGAAGCTGGGCAGAGCTACCCCATCTCGCTGTGGCGGCGAGTCGGAGCGCAGGCCATCCACTTCGCCGTGCTGCCCGGCGCGCCGACCTTCCTCGGCACGCTCGACGACGCACTCGCTCGCTCCCAGCCGGTCGCGGGCCAGGACTACGAAGTGGCCACGTTCAGCCCGACGGTGACCGGCAGCTACCTGATCGTGGCGTTCCGCGACGTGAGCGAAGACCTCGTGGCGCGCTACCAGTTGGCCGTGGGCTCGGCGGCGGTAGGCGTCACGACGAACCTGCCCTCCGACCTGGGGCTAGAGGCCTCGCCGAATCCCTCGTCCGCGCCGGCCCGGTTGCGCTATGCGCTATCGGAGGCGGCGCACGCGCGCCTCGAGGTGCTCGACCTGCAGGGCCGGCGAGTGCGCACTGTGTTCGACGGCGAGCAGCCCGCGGGCACGCACGACAGCGTCTGGGACCTGAAGGACGACGCCGGCGCTGCGGTAGCGCCGGGCCTCTACTGGGCCCGGCTCGACGTGGCAGGCCGGGAGCGCCGGGTGCGGCTCGCCGTGGTTCGTTGACCCGGTTGGCGCCGCGGCCAGCCCGCCGCTAGAGTGCGCCCCTTCACCAGGGAGGGGCGGAATATGAAGACGGTGCGATTCTCGGCCAGCGGCGGACGCGTGTCAGCGTCCGTGAAGGTGGCCGCCAAGCGCGAGGGCAGCTACGAGTTGCGCTTGTGGGAGAAGGAGACGAACGCGCTGGTGGGCGGCTCTCCCTGGCTCGGGACCTTCCTCAACAACGACGCGGACGAGTGGCGGCTGCCTCGCCCCAATGCCGACAACGATGGACGCTTGCTCCAGTGCATCGTCGTACTGTCGCTGCCGGCCGACGTGCGCTCCGCCGCGGTGAGCCTGGTGCTCTTGCAGGACGGCGAGGAGATCGGTCGCGAGGCGAAGGACATCCCCGAGGGCGTCGAAGACCACCAGCTCTCGCTGTGGGTCCAGCTTCGGAAGGGCGCGTAGCGCCGGTTTCGCACGCTCAGTGGTGGAAGCCACCGAAGCCGTGGCCGCTCCGCTCCTTGATACCCACCGAGATCAGCTTGAACGGGGCGCGCGCTTCCGACTTGAACACGAACTCGCGTGACTTGGCATCGGCGTCGAGCAGCTTGACACTGAGCTCGTTGGACTCGGACTTGAGCACGGTGTCCAGCTGCAGCCGGCCGTATTTCTCGCGCAGCGTGCGGTAGCGCTCGACGCGCGGGCACGCTGCGTTCCGCGAGCGTAGTCGCAGCCATTCGCGTGGCGAGGAACTCCTTCATGGCCGCTTCGCCGGTGTTGAACGAGGCCACCCAACCCTTGGCGAGCTCGCCCACGCGGGTGGTGGGCCAGCGGTCGGCGGCAGCCGTCGCCCGTTCCGCCTCGACGACCGTGGCAGAGGTGAGCACGAGCGAGAGCACGAGTGCCGCGACGAGCGATCTCATGAGCGGATGCCTTTCGGTTGCGCCTGAATGCGGGAGTCAGGCGTGACCCAGTGCGTCGCGCACGCGCAGGCGTGCCGCGCGCAGGGCGGGGTGGAAGCTGCTGAATGAGGCGAGCACGAGCACCAGCCCGAGCCACAGGACGAGCGCGCGCGGCGAGACGTAAAAATCGAGCGGAGCCTTGAGGAAGATGCGACCACAGGCGGTCTCCAGCGCGTACGTGATCGGCAACGTGAGGAGGCCAGCGGCGAGCCAGCTCAGGAGCCCGATGAACAGCCCCTCGAGCCAGACGTGGGTGGCGAGCGTGCGCGGCGTCGCGCCGAGCGCCCCCATCACGCCGATTTCGCGCGTGCGCTGCAGCACGCTCAGTGTGAGCGTCGAGGCCAGTCCCAGTCCGCCCACGAACACCACCACCAGCGACGCGAGCGTGAGCACGCTGTAGATGATGACCAGGTGGTCGAGGATGCCCTGCTTCGCGTCGAGCATGCGCTGGACGTGGGCGACCGGCAGCCCGGCCGCCTCGCATGCCCGCTCGATCGCCTGCGCCGCCTCGCGCTCGGAGGCCGCATCGTGGCGCGCGAGCACGATGCGCGCCGTGCGCGTGGAATCCGGCGAGCGCCCGGTTGCCAGGAGCACCGCCTCGCGCGGGGCGTACACCACCGGCATCGGCGCCAGCTCGCGCGCCACGCCCGCGACCGCGAACGCCACGGTGCGGCCGCGCAGCCGCAACCGCAGGCTGTCGCCCGGCGCGAACCCCAAGTCGCGCAACGCCACCGCCTGGTTCACCACCACGGCGCGCGTGTCGCCGGGCTCGAGCCAGCGCCCGGCCACCATGCGCGGCGCGATCAGCGCCGACGCCGGGTCCACGCCCGCCAGCGTCACGCTGGTGGTGGCCACGCCCTTGG
This sequence comes from uncultured bacterium, assembly GCA_964418975.1. GTDB lineage: Bacteria > Eisenbacteria > RBG-16-71-46 > RBG-16-71-46 > RBG-16-71-46 > JAIOPA01. Next base: position 21,452 of record CAYQNV010000111.1, read on the forward strand.
CGTCCACGAGCCACGGGCTGGCGCCCGGCCAGTACTCGGCGCGCTTCACGCCCGGGACCATCGCCCACAAGCGTTCGAGCGACGTCACCGGCGCGAAATCGCTGAGCACGAGCAGCAAGTCGTAGCGACGGCGCGCGAAGTCGGCATCGACCGCGCGCGTCCAGGCTTCGGACACGTTGATCGCCGCCATGAACGACGCGCCGCCCGTGGCGAGCAGCCCGATGGCGAGCGCCAGCCGTGCGCGACGCGCGAGCGCCGTGCGCAGCGACAGCGCCAACGGACGCGGGATCCATGCCAGCCGGCGGAGTGCGGCGTCCAGGCCACGCAGTCGCGCCACCGGCGGTGCCTCGTCGGCGAGTGCTTCGCTCACGGTGATGCCCGCCGCGCGGCGCACGGGCCCCAGCGCCACCAACAGCGGCAGCGCGAAGCCCACCCCCAGCACCACGCCCAGCACCCACCACGGAAACGGCGAGCGCGACACGTCGGTGTTCAAGATGCCGGCCGAGAACTCGGCGTAGGCGCGACCCAGCCACAACCCCGGCGGCAGGCCCACGCCAAGCCCCACCGCGGCGAGCATCGCCACCTGCGCCAGGTAGATGCCCGCCACCTGGCGACTGGTGGCGCCGATCGCCTTCATGATGCCGACCTGGCGCAACTGTTCCGCCATGAACGCGTGCACCATGCCGGCCACGAGCACCGCGGACAGGATCAGGCTCAACACGCCGAACGCCAGCAGCAGGAACCGGAACGCCGCCATCTGGCTGGCATGCGGATGCTTGCCCGGCGTGGGCACGTTCACGCGGCTTACCACGACCCCATTGCGCTCGAGCAGTGCTCGCGCCGCGTCCGAGCGCTCGCGAATGTAGCCTTCGTCCAGCGGATGGTCGGCCACCAGGCGGATCTGCCCCGACTCGCCGCCGCCGGCGCCGCGCAGGCGCGAATCCCAGCGCACGAACCCCGGCACCATGTGTTCCATCCACGCCGGCGCCATGCCCGGCGCGTGCGCCGTGCCCACCACGCGCACCGGCACATCGCGACCGTCCTCGAGTCGCACGGTGAGTGTTCCGCCCACCTGCACGCCGGCCACTTGCAGTGCCGTGCGCTCGAGCACGATCTCGTCCGCCGCCGGCGGCCACGCGCCTCGATCGCGCCGGAACGTGTCCACCTGCTGCCGATCGAAGTCGCGCACCACGTGCAGCGCGGCCGGCGTCCACTCGTCGGGGCCCGTGCGCACGCGTGCCACGATCACCGGCCGCGCCTCGGCGTGCGCCACGCCCGGAAGCGCCCGCAAGGAGTCCACGAGCGCGTCGTCCATGCGATCCACGACCAGCGTGGCGGAGGCGGGGTTCGTGCGGCCGTACATGTCGCGCAGTTCGGGCTGGAGCAGCGCGTAGGCGTAGAGCACCACGCCGATCTCGAACACGCCCGCGGCAAGCGCGAGCACGGTGAGCAGCGAGCGGCCCGGGCGCTGGCGCAGGTCGCGCACGGCCTTCCGCCAGCGGACCGGCAGGCTCATGCGAGCGCCCCGTCGGCGAGTGTGACCGTGCGTTGGACGCCGGTCAGGCCGTTCCGCTCGTGCGTCACCACCACCACGGTCTTCCCTGCGGCGGCAAGCGAGCCGAACAATTGGAAGATCTCGGCGCTCGTGGCCGAGTCGAGATTGCCGGTGGGCTCGTCGGCGAGCAGCAGTGGTGGATCGTTCGCGAGTGCCCGGGCGATCGCGACGCGCTGCTGCTGGCCGCCCGAGAGCGTCGCGGGCAGTTTGTCGGCCTGGTCCGCCACGCCAACGCGGGCGAGCAGCGCCTCGGCCCGTGCAGCGCGCTCGCGCGCCGGCACGCTACCCGAGAAGTCCATGGGCAGCATGACGTTCTCCGCCACCGACAGCGTGGGCAGGAGCTGGAAGAACTGGAACACGATGCCCACGTGCCGTCCGCGCCAGACGGCCAGTTGGTCGTGGGAGAGGGCGTGAAGCTCGCGGCCGGCCACGGTGACGCTGCCCGAGGTGGGCTGATCAAGGCCGGCCACCAGGTTCAGCAACGTGGACTTGCCGCTGCCCGAGCGGCCCACGACAGCCACGAACTCGCCGGCCGCCACGTCGAGATCGATTTCGCGCAGCGCCTCGAAGCGACCTGCCGGCGTGAGGAACGAACGGGTGAGGGCACGGAGCGCGATCACGTGTGTCCTTCCGGGTCCGGGGTAGGCGTTCGCGCAGCGCAGGTCGCGGCGCATGCGCGCAATCTCGCGTGTCCCGGCCGGCCGAGGCCACGGCCTTGGGACGAGCGGGACCGCGCTGGGGATGAACGGGAGCGGCGCGGGCGGGCGGCGGCCCACGGCGATGCTAGGATTCACGGCCATGTCGCGATCGAGCCGAAACATCCGCGTGGCGCTGGCCGCCGCCTCGTTTCTCGCGCTGCTCGAGATCTTCCGCACCGGCATGACACGCATCGTCGAGGGGAACCCGTCCTCGTTCTTCGACCTGGTCCACTGGGTCATCCCGCTGTGGGTGAGCGTCGTGTTGGTGTCGCCCTGGTGTGCGTTCATGGCGTGGCGCTTCCCGGTCAAGAGCGGGCGCGTGCCGCAGACGCTGATGGCCCACCTGGGCGGCGCCGCGGTGTTCGTCGCGATCCACCTCGGGCTCCTGAGCGGCTTCCATCGGCTCATTTCGGCGGCCCACCCGTTCCTTAGCGACCCTCACCAGCTGCTGCACCGCTACGTGTTCTACATCGGCATGGAGATGAGCGTGTACGCGGCCATCGTGGTGGTGGTCATGTTGCTCGAGGCGAGACGCGAGGCCGCCGAGCGGAGCGTGGCCGCGGCCCGGCTGGAGCGGAGCTTGGCCTCCGCGCGCCTGGAGAGCCTGCAGGCGCAGATCCGACCCCACTTCCTGTTCAACACCTTGAACGCGCTCGCGGTGCTGGCGCGACGCGGCGACGGCGCGGCGGTGGACCACGCCATCGGCGACCTGGGCGAACTGCTGCGCGCCTCGTTCGATTCGTCCGGCCGCCACGAGATCACGCTGCGAGAGGAGCTGGAACTGGTCGAGCGCTACTTGGGACTCCAGCGCATCCGATTCCCGGATCGGCTTGAGATCGAGTGGGACGTGACGGAAGAGGCGAGATCGGCGCGCGTGCCCGCGCTGCTCGTCCAGCCGCTCGTCGAGAACGCCATCGAGCACGGCCTCACCACCACGCGGGGCGGGCGCGTGCGCGTCGCCGCGCGCCGAGCGGGTGACCGGCTCGAAATTGCGGTCTCGGACGACGGCCCGGGCTTCGGCGCCGGCGGCGGTGAGCGCCTGGGCGGTGTGGGGTTGGCGAACACGCGCGAACGGCTGGCGCTCCTGCACGGCGCCGACGCGACGCTCGAATGCGGCGACGCGCCGGGCGGGGGCGGCAACGTGCGCATCCGCCTCCCGTGGCGCTCCGGCGAGGCCGGGGCGAGCGCCCGCGCATGATCCGCGCGGCGCTGGTGGACGACGAGCCCATGGCGCGCGAGGGCCTGCGCCTGTGGCTCGCGAACGAGCCCGACGTGGCCATCGTGGGCGAGTCGGGAACGCCGGCCGAGGCCATCGCGCTCGTGCTGCGCGAGCGGCCCGACCTGCTGTTCCTCGACGTGCAGATGCCCGAGGGCGACGGCTTCGCCGTGCTCGAGGCGGTGAGTCGCGAGCACCTGCCCGAGGTGGTGTTCGTCACCGCGCACGAACGCCACGCGCTGCGCGCGTTCGAGGTGTCGGCGCTCGACTTCCTGTTGAAGCCCGTGCGCGAGGACCGCTTTCGCGCCGCACTCGCCAAGGCGCGGCGCGAACTGGCGCGCGGCGAGGCGCGCGAGGGGCCGGCCCGGCTCTCGGCGCTGCTCGACCGCGTGCGAGGCCCGGGCGGCCCCGACGCGCCGCGCCGCATCGAGCGCTTCGCGGTGCGCACGCGCGACCGCTTCGTCATCGTCCCGGCCGCCGACGTGGAGTGGATCGCGGCCGCTGGCAACTACGCCGAGCTCCACCTGCCGGACGCCATGCACCTGGTGCGCGCCACCATGGCCGAACTCGAAGCCGGCCTCGACCCGGCGCGCTACGCGCGCATCCACCGCGGCACACTGGTGCGGCTCGACTGCGTGCGCGAGGTGGTGCCCGCCACGCACGGCGACTACGACGTGGTGCTCGCCGGCGGCGCCGTGCTCAAGATGAGCCGGCGGTACCGGGGGAATGTGCTGGGGTAACGATGCGGCCGGATACGCCAAAGGCGGCGTCCTTGCGGGCGCCGCCCTTTCTGGCGTGAGGTGGTACCTCGGGCGTTTCAGGCCTTACGGACGTTCGCCGCCTGCAGGCCCTTCGGGCCACGCGTCACGTCGAACTCGACCCCTTCGCCTTCAGCGAGCGTCTTGAAACCGTCGCCCTGGATCGCCGAGAAATGCACGAACACATCCTCGCCGCCCTGCTGGGAGATGAAGCCAAAACCCTTCGCCTCGTTGAACCACTTCACGGTGCCACTAGCCACTTGAAGCTCCTTGAAACCGGGTCCGAAGACCCGCACTACCGCTTGATCACGCCGCGGCTGCGTCCGGTCACTGTGACCGATGTCCGGTTGCCTGTCTGCGCGGTAACCTCACAAAAAATACCGCCCGAGAGGTCTCTGGCGGTTCTGAACGCTGTACCGCACATCCATGCTCAACCGAAGACGAACGCAGTATCGGCGAGTCGTCCGGGCTTGCCAAGCGGAAAAGTGCGCTGCACGCACCGTCCGCAGGGGTCGAAGTCGCAACGCATTGCCGTGCAAATATTTGTCGGCAAGCGCAACTCTTGGTCAGGTCCAACTGGCCGCGACTCGCCGCGGCGGCGGCCTGCCGTCAACGTGTGGCTGCGAGGCCTCGCAGCACCGCCAGGAACAGCGCCAGGTAGTCGCGCGCCTCGCGCGGGTGGAGAAAGTTGTCGCGGATATGCTCCCGCCCGGCGCTTCCAAGCCTGCGGCGCAAGGCGGGCTCGCGCAGCAGGCGCACCATCTGGCCCGCGCACCCCTCGACCGATCGGACCAGCAGTCCGGTCTGCTCGTGCAGGATCTGGAGCGGGATGCCGCCCACCGCGCTCGCGATGACGGCACGGCGCTTCCACAGCGCCTCCGCCACGGTCAGGGCGAAGCCCTCGCGAAGCGACTTCTGCACCACGACCGTGGAGCGGAGCTGTAGCGCGTTGATGACGCGGTGGGCATCCGGGGGCAGCGTGAGCACGGTGATGTCCGAGTGTCCACGCGCAGCCGCCTCGACCTCGGCCCCGACCACCGCGCCTTCGGGGTCATCGTCGGCGGAACCCCCGGCCAGGATCAAGTGCGCTCGCTCGCGCTTGCGCGCCATCCGAAACGCCTGGATCACGCCGAGCGGGTCCTTGATGCGGTCGAAGCGGGAGACCTGGGTCACCCACGGCACCGTCGCGGGCAAGTCGAACGGCGCCAGCACGGCGTCGACTTCGGCGTCGTCCATGGCGGAGTTCTTCGCCGACAGCGGATCGATCGACGGCGGCACCAGGAACCCGGGTGCGATGCGCGGCATGAACGCTGCATGCGAGTAGATCGCCGCGTCGTAGTGCCCGACGCGGGCCACCAGCATGTCCAGCGCGTCCGGGTGCGCGCGCTCCAGGTCGATGTGGCAGCGCCACACCCAACGCTGCGAGGGCTGCCGGCGGATCTCGGCGAGCGCGGCGGGCTGGGGATCGTGGATCAGCACCAGGTCGGCATCGAGTTCGAGCCGTTCCGCCGCGAGCCGATTGACGGCGAGATAGTGTTCGAGTTCCTCGGGCGAGAGAGCGTCGCCATGTCCGTGCAGGGCGTTGTGCAGGCGCTTGGTGAGCGCGTAGAAGCGCTCGTCCCCCGGCATTACCTCCCAGCTCGTCGGAATGCCCAGCTCGATCAGCAGGGGAACGAGCCGGTGCAGGATCTCGGCGACGCCGCCGCCCACCGACGTGGAGTTCACCATGGCGATGCGATGCCCGCGCAGGCCCCGGGCGAGCGCTTCGAGCGCGCGCATGGGAGCATCGCCCACCACGGCGCGGTAGCCTTCGAGCAGGGAGCCGTCGGTGCGCACCAGCACCCGGCTCACGTCGATCGCCCGTCTCCGGCCAGGCGCCTGGCCAGCACCGCTGCGGCATCTCGCGTGTCCGCGGCCGAGACGTCTGCGCTCGGCCCCGGGCTTTCCGCGACGCGACGTGCCACCTGGCTCAGACGCCAGCGCCGCTGCACGCGCGCGCGCGCCTTCTCCAGCGGCAGGCCCGAGCGCGCGCTCTCCTCGAGCCAGCGCGCGAGCCGGTGCTCGCCGCGGGCCTCGAGCCAGATCGCGAGTGAAGGGCGCGATCCCTGGTGCCAGGGCTCCTCCAATAGGTGATGGAACCAGACCGAGCGGTCCGCGTGCAGGAGCGCGTGCATCAACTCGTGCGCCTCCTGCACCGGCTCCCCCACGGGGAAAGTCACTGAGACGGCGGTGAGGAACGTGAAGGCTCCGCCGGCGGGTCCGCGTCGATCGGCCCTGCGGCCGGCGGGGATCCGGTCCAGCACCTCGAGCAACGCTGAACGTGCGGACTCGGCGCCCGGCGCGGCCGAGGCGAGCGCGAACCACAGCCGTTCGGCGGTCTCCAGGTCGTGCACGGCGGTCGCCACCCAGTGACTCACATCGTCCATCGTCTGCTGGCCGGCCGCGGCCTGGCGTAGCTGGCACTCGAGGACGTGTACGAACAACACGCTCGGCGGGGCGACCGCGAGCCGTTCGCGCAACTGTTCCATGTCCTCGGCGGGCTCGCCCCATGGCTGGAGCAGGT